>NZ_JBFTLD010000372.1:0-5259 GCF_056396265.1 Allobosea sp. 05T422_2
AGCCTGCATCGTCAATGACGGCGTCGTTCACAACGAAGCTGCGTGGAACCAGGGTCGACGGCCGGAGGGCTTGGCGCATGGCATTGATTCCTCATGTGAAATCAACGCCAACCGAATCCAGAATTCCATCAAAAGTGAGTCAGAGCCAATATTGGACGCCGATCGGGGGGCAACATTGCGCGCCGTTCGACAGAAAGCGTGTGGCCCTTTTTACGTTTTTGCGRATCCCTGCATTTCCATGCGCGTTCCTCCGCCAGACTGCTCATGCCCCTGACGGGGCCCGCTGTGGAGGCCGCCGCGGGCCCTTTTTGGGCTCAGGGTTGCGGAGGACCGCAATGGCGACGGGAACGGTGAAGTGGTTCAAATGCCACCAAGGGATTTGGTTTTATCCAGCCTGATGACGGCGGGCACGATGTGTTCGTYCATATCAGCGCCTTAGGGCGTGCGGGATTGCGAGMTGCGCGACGGACAGAAAATCGCTTACGAGCTCTGGTCGCGGATCAACGCTCGGGAAAAACCTGTGCCGAGAACCTTAAGCCGGAATAACGCACCCTCCGAGTCTGGAACTGGATTCGAGTGTTTTTCAGGGTGCTGTTCTTCTCCACCCGGTTGGCATTTGGCGGCTAAGGACGGCGCGCTTTTCGGAGTACGATAACAGCCATCGCACGGGCCGAATTGAGGCGAGGCATCGAAATGTCACTTGACCTCTTGCACGAACTTCCAACTTCGTCAGTTCCGCCCGCATCTGCTCTGGCTGAGCTTCTCATTTCGCAGCTCTCTGCCCGAGGCCAAACGGTCGTTACAGCTGAATCCTGCTCTGCAGGCTCGCTGGCGCACCTTCTGTCTTCCGTGCAGGGCGCCGCGAACTCGCTCACCGGTGGATTTGTCGTCTATCGCAAGTTCGCGAAAGAGCGACTGCTGGGGATCAACCCGGAATTGCTTGCGGAATTTGGCGCGGTTTCTGAAGCGATTGCTCGCGCGATGGCCGTGAACGCCATTGAGCGCAGCGGTGCTGACTTGGCCATCGCTCTGACGGGCGTGACCGGGGTTGAGCCTGATGAAGACGGCAACCCTATTGGACGCGTCCACGTAGCCGCCGTCATGGCCGATGGAACGGTGAAGCACCGCCACTGTGAGTTCGGCAAATCGAGCCCAGATGTTCTACTGCACGCCGCGCTTCAGTCAGCGTTGCTTACTGCGCTCGATCTGATCGCTGAGCCGAAACACTAAAATCGCAGACACCAGCGCTTCCCTTGGCCCTCTGCGAGCAATCCACCCAAGCCTTGGTGCCGAGATCGGGACAGTCGCCGCCGTAAAGCGGCCATTGGTGTGCTGGTTTTCCCGTGCCGGATCTCGGACTGAAATTCTTCGGAGGGCCCCTTGCTCCGTATGTTTCGACCCCGCTGCTCCGAAAGGGGCAGCGGGCCTTTAGCCTGCGCCCGGCGGCATGGCCGTCGGCGATGGAGTAATCCGCGGGGTGCGGCGCTGTCGCGACGGCGGCCAACGTTCCCATCGCCTCTGAATTCGAGCGGCTGACCGCCGCAGATCGCCTGACCGGTGGAACCGGCTGCCTCCAGGCTTTCCTCCCTGAACTTAGCCCGTCGCTCCGAAAGGGGGGCTTTTTGCGTTTAGGCGGGCGCGCGGAGTACTTTTCCCGAGCCAGAAGCCTGGCGGTCCTCACGGCAAGACGGCGATCCGGGTCAGCAATGTGACTAGTTCCGCTTGGCGCTTCGTCTGGGTTTTAGCGAAGAGCGCGGAGAGTTGTGAGCGAACGGTGGATCGGCTGAGGTGCGAGCTGCGGGCAACATCCAACGGCACCTCGCCCCGCGCCATTTTCAGCGCAAGGCGAGTCTCGGCCATGGTCAGTCCAAACATGCGCCGAAGCATGAAGGGACTGGGCTCGAGATGTGCATCAAGATCGAGCAACATGACCACGCTCGTGCCGTCTGGCACGTCGCCCGTGGACTGATTGAGAACGAAAGGGGAGTCGTATTGATTCCAGATTACGATCCAGGCTAGTGGGCCAAGTGCCGGGCGGTTCGGCGCGCGCGCCAGCAATCGCTTGAAGGCGCACGTTAGCTGGTCGAGATCATGAACCGAGCGCGCCTCGCGGCCAAGGATAAGCCGGGCCGTGGCGTTAGCCTCGACGATCGTTCGGCGGTCCTTGAGGAAGATATAGCCGCAACCCACGCGGTCGAGCATGCTCAGAGCCAGGGCGCTGCGAGATTGGCTGTCGCGCGTGTCGGATCGTTCGTCCTGCTGAACAGCCGTCGCTTTCCTAAGTGTCGGATCAGAGATCATAGATCAAACCTCTCTTCCCTCGGTCGGGGAGCGCTGGCGACCGATGGCTTGCAACGTGAGAGCCGCGAAAAGGTTTCTCAATCATCGACCATCATCCGTTTGGACGGACTTGCCGGCGCGATGGACTAGGCGTGCGGGCCTCCGGCTCGCGACGACAGTGCGGACCGGGCAGCGCGAAGACATTTAACAATGTTAATGCGCGAGGCTCGGCGGTCTGCGATCATCTGTATCGTCGCCCGCTGAACTCAAATCTGGCAACACGCCCTAGTCGATTCTTGGCGGGAGTAGGATAGCTGCGGATGCCCCGGTAACGACTGTTAATTGGGGGGACGAATGATCGACGTTTCACCTCGTGGCATTTTAGTGAGCCGGGCGCAGGGGAAGGCGAGCTGGATCTATCACGTCCTGGTTCCATTGAAGGGGCACCRCTTTTTGTCTCAACTCGAGCGAATGGACCGATGGCTGAACGAGTGGGAGATTCCCTATGAAGTCGTTCCCAATCGGGCCGATGATTCGGGGTTGGTGGTCCGGTTCCCGAGCGAACGATTCGCCCGCGCCTTTATCTCCGCTCAGCTAGAAGACATCTCAAAGGTTTTGCCGACTTGCCGAACAATAGGCGGACAGCGTCTCAGCGCTCGGCACGGATCAGGAGCTCACTGAACGGGGTGATGCTTCGCGTGAACGGCGGCGGCTTTGACGAGAACCACCTCTAAAGCGGCCAAGACATCGGGACCTATCAGAAGTTCAAGTGTAGTCTCTGTATCTGTTTCGAGGTAAACCACCGCGCCCTCACCGGCGTCGCCACTGATGATCATCTGCTTCAGCTTCGTCACGGTGAAATTGAGATTTTCCGACAGCATCATTTTGTGATTTTCTCCCGTTCCGCTTCGATCATTCAGCGTTACGCTGCTGCATTGGGCCTTACCGGCCACGGCCAGCACATATTTTCCACTTCACAGCCGACCTCGTGGGCGACATGTGAGAGATATTGGGCCCGCGCCTCTGCCGTATCGGGCAGGCAATGCTGGTGTAGCCAATCGAAGTAGTCTTCAATTCTCAGGTTGACGATCTGGGCCGAACAACCGCTGGCCAGCAGATCCATCGCCTGGGCTACTGCCCGCGTCAGCCAGTCTTGATATGTGGGCGGTAGATAATCGCCATCTTTCATCTGGCGAAGTGGGACCTCATTCAGGGCTTCGTAGTCTTCTCGCCGAGATAGCCTCGGCAATGCCGAATTCCTGCGCTCGATGATCCCGCCTCATTCCGGCGCGATCCTTATGTGCGAGCAGGCCACGCTGACCGATCCAGAGCTCGTCGCGCTCTGCCGCGGTATCGTCGTTTCCGAGCAACGGGAGATCACACATACCGGCGATCAGCGATACTGACGCTCGCGGCACGACCGAGATCGGGAGCATCCAGGTCCTTGCAGAAACCCGTTTTCAGGCCTGGCAAGCCATGTCCGCTGCAGCGGCTTGGCGGCGCCGGGGCGAACCCGCGATATCTTCCTTGAGCAACTCGGTATTGATGGCGAAGGCGGCCGCCGCCCCCTCACCCGCGGCCACGATCGCGAACTGCACATGGTCGGAGGCATCGCCGGCGACATAAAGGCCCCGAATGCGTGTCTTGCCGTAGCCCGCCGTCTTCAACGGCTTTCGGCGGTCGGCCTCCAGGCCGAGCTCACGCGCCAATTCGAGGCGCGCCTGCCCCTTGGAGTGGAAGAACAGTGCRTCGACGGCCAGGTCCTCGCCAGCAGCGAATTGAATCCGCTGGAGTTGGCTGCCACGACCTTTCAGCCCCGTAACAGGCTCCTCGCGGGCGCCCGTCATCAGGGCAGCACTGCTGTTGCAGATGCTGGCCCTCCTCCCCGCAATGGCCCAGATGCCGGATCGAGCCCCAAACTCCAGCTCTTCGGCTCCATGTCAGGTACGGCCGGACAGCCATCCTGATTCAAATGACAACAGGGGCGTCGCTCGGGGCGAACCCGACAGCAACGCTCCCGCGCCCAATCTCGAGCGCTGCGAGGGCCTACTCACCCCGCCGAAATCCGGAGACGAGGAGATCGAAAAACCTGCCCCCGACACCGGGACCACCCCAGTCCTCCCACCTGGGAGCGTGCCGAAGCAGTCTCCGGAGTGAACCAGCGAGTTCGGTCGCGCCCTCCAATCATCGGCCAGCTCGTGCCCTCTCACTCACACTCGTCGCGTCCGCTCGCAATCCTGTCGGACAGGCGCGAGCACTTGGCCGTGTCGCACCGGAGTTGTGAGGGTGGCAGCGCCAGCCTGCCGCGTCGGCCATGACGAGCTTTGCGGGCAATCCTTCGATCAGAGCGTGAGCCTGCGGACAATCACCGCGTTGGCCGGCGGTCAGGACGAAGCGCACTGGGCAGCCCAGGCCTCTGACGGCCATATGGATCTTGGTGCTCAGGCCGCCGCGGGAACGGCCAAGGGCCTGATCTTGAGGCCCCCCTTTTTAGCGCCCGACGCGTGCTGGTGAGCGCGGATGATCGTGGAATCGACGATCAGATACTCGAAGTCCGGATCATCCGACATCGCCGCGAAGATGCGCCACCAGACACCCTTGTGGCTCCAGCGGCTGAAGCGGCGGAATACGCTGTTCCAGTCGCCGAAAACCTCCGGCAGATCGCGCCAGGGCGAGCCCGTTCGCACGATCCACAAGACCGCTTCCACGAACATCCGATTGTCGCGACCAGTCGAACCGCGCGTCCTCTCGTCGCCGATGATATGGAGCGATATCCGCTCTCATTGATCGTCCCGAAGAATCAGGCGGTCCAGAACACCCATGGCTGCCTCCAAAAGACAGCCTTGAATCACGCATCACCGCCCATGGGAATCTGGAGGGTTCTGTGAGGTCGCGCGGCACTGATCGTGGAGCGAGGCGCGGCGCGCGACCTCATTGAAGCCGGATTGAACGAAGCCGCCGGCGCGAGGGCCTATGGGT
>NZ_JBFTLD010000373.1:0-5236 GCF_056396265.1 Allobosea sp. 05T422_2
ATACTTCACGGGACGTCCGCGACCGCGCTTTACGGGTTCTCCCATCGACACGACGCCAAACTGCGCCGCAACCGTCGCCGCAACCTCGCTGTTATAGCGGCCACCCGGCGTCGACAGGCGCACGATCTCCCGATCGCGCTTGATCACATCAAGGTCGCTCTGAAACCGGGCCAGCCGAGCCTCATTCTCCGCGAGAATGCGCGCCAGACCCGCCTCGGCATATGCGCCAAGGTAGCGGTCCTGTCGGTCACCGCGCGAACGCGGACGCTCGGTGCCCCACTGATATTGAAAAACGGTCATTGCAAGTCCTGGGTGACGCATAGCGTCTGAATTCGATGCTCATTTTAGCGGGTGCGCTCCGACCCTGACAAGTCAGTGAGCGAATTATTTCGCCTAAAAAATTGGATTATTTCCGACAGCCTTCAACGGCGATTTTCCCAAGGCGCGAAAAATGCCGCAGCGTCGTCTCAGTAATTTATTTCGCCTAAGCGATCGCAATTTCCAACCCGMATTCCGTGGCGCCGATCAGGTCACCATTCGAAATAAATTCGCCTAAGGTATTCCAGCTTTATCGCGCCTGTGATTCAAGCGGCGCTCGCATTTATCTCGCCTAAGGAACTGCACTCGGACTTCGCTGGATGCCCCGGCCGTGCCGTGGTCGAAACGCAATTATCTCGCCTTAGCGTTTTGCAGTTAAGATCACGTTATATCAGGAGGTTAGCGGCCGTTGAGGCCGGATTTGCTGCAATTTGCGGAACCTCGTCCCGTCTACCCCGACGCAGGCGGGTCTGCCTGGCTAAGGCGAAACAAATCGAAATCCGATCCGGATTGGTTCCATAATCATCCTTATGCGAATCAAATCCGAAGCTGAAAACACAGCATCTGGTATGTCGAGCCTGTCTCGACACGCTATGGCTTGATTTCAGGCTGCAGCACGCTCGCTGAGGGTGTTCATAACCCCAGTAAAAGAGCGCATCTCTTGGCGATCCCAAATTGTAGAATACAATAAGCATCGCCCCTACCAGGATTGACATTGCCCATGCACGATTTCGAAGCGCTCATTCTCGATGAACCTTKGATCAGTGAAGAATTACCTTACATCGGCACGCGCCGTGCTTCCGCATTCTACACGGGAGGAGGTATCGCAATGAGTGCGATCGGAGGATATCACCACTCTGGAGAACTCGTCTGCCTTGATGCGGATGCTTCCGACGCGGTGATCGGTCGCGCTGCTATCGACCGATTGAAGGCATTCTCGCCGATTTATCAATTCAGTCCGGGAAAAAGACTGCCCTACGATTGGTGGGTTGAGAACKGTGATGAAAAACCTCTCGCTGAGGTTCAGATCCGCGATGATGAAACCCTGGTATACGTCGAAACGCTATTTGACGTTGTCGATGGTGAGCCCATCATGGCGCGTGCCGAAGTCTCGAAATACTCCTTCGCTGCGAAGCTTGGATCCCGGATCCGTAAGCTGCTCATCGCCCGGCATAGGTTCCAGTCCCTGGAACAGGCCGTGAAATCCGGCCGTTGAACATCTCGACGCCGCGCTCCAGKGCGCAAACCCCCATGTAAACAAAGCGCAGGCGTGCCAAGTGTCCGCCTGCGCTTATCTTTTGAGGACTGGCTAAAACCCCGCGGCCGCTATCGACAAAGCCACTTATCAAGGACAAGTCCGCCGGCGGCATCTGCTGGCTGACGCACTGGCAGCTGCCGCCGGCGTTCCCCAATAAAGACGGACGCTCCATAGACGGGCTTGAAGACCCCACGGAGCCTCCCTCCCCGCCAAGGACCAGGCCCTGCCCCAAGCTGACGGCGTTGCCCGCTCAGGGCGCCTGAGAAGCCCCAGGCAAGGACGGCAGAAATCCCCGCAAATGCGCCACCAAGGACAGGCCCGGAATGGRCCTCATTTCCCCAAATAAAAAATAGGCTCAATACCGCAAACGTGACGCACCCCTTCGGGCGCGTCTCGTTTGCTTGGTGCCTTCGCACCGTATTTCGGTCTCCGACAGCCCCCAGGACCACACCACTTCCATCCTCTTCCGACCTTGATGCGCGCCTGCGCACGCCAGCCCTGCCGTCGCCCGGGCCTGATCGGTTTCGGATGTCGTTTGGCCGCCCTTCGGCGGCTCTTGAATGGCGGTCTAGCGCCTGCGCGCTCATGGGGCTTGGAGACGTAGACTGGCCTCGAATTAAGGCACAGAAATTCGCGTGTCCGACGCCTCATGACGAGGCTACGGGATAGGCGCCTTGGCCTTCGCCAAAGAGCCCCCCGTGACCCTTCCGCGTGCCTGCGCACGAGCGAATTTTGATGCCTTATTGGTCGCCCTCATCGGGCTCCTAACCCTGGCCAGTGAGGCTGCTTCGCTTCCTCAGGTTTGCTGCCGCCATCCGGCGTCAGAAGCTATCGCTTGAGGCCCGCGAGCCGGGCCATTTTCACTAACGGTTTCGTTCTGCGAACCATCAAACCGTGCTGTCTCCCTAGGCTGTCCCTTAGGACGCCTCTGGCACTCTCCAGCCTGGAGGACCAGCAATGTCGTTCCGACGAGACTTGGCCGGCATGAGTTCGGCCCAATGGGCAGTCGTCTGCGTGTGCACCTTCATCGTCTCGATGGGGGCCGCACTCGGCTTGCTAACGCCCTCCCCTAACCGGCTGGATCGATCCGGGCGACGCTACTCGATCCCCTGTCTTCGAGATCAAACCCGCGCCCGAACGAGATCGAGGTGATCCGCCCAGCGACTGCAGGATCCAGCCAGGCGCAATCTTCCTTCCCGCTATGTGGGCGGGGCGCCGGCGACTGCGTCATCGACGGTGACACCTTCCGGTTTCGCGGCGAGAAGATCCGGATCGCTGACATTGACGCGCCGGAAACAGGCGGAGCCAAATGCGCCGACGAAGCAGCTCTCGGTCAACGGGCCACCTTCAGGCTGGCCGAGCTGCTGAGCTCGAGGCCCTTCCGATTGGAAGCGATTGGCAGCCGGGACGTAGATTCGTACGGCCGAAAACTTCGTATCGTCGCGAACGGCGGTGGTTCGATCGGCGCCCAACTCGTCGACGAGGGCTTGGCCCGACCATGGAATGGCGGCCGACGCCCCTGGTGTTAATTTCCGCTCGCGACCCTTCTGCGACCTTCGGAACGTCTGCTCAGGGGGCAAGATCCCGGCGACCTTCCAGGAGCCGGTGGATGCCGGGCGAGGCGGACACCGTCACAGAAATTCTCGGCCGCACCGGGTGACTCCGTTTGGAACGCGAACGCGTTCGCGAGAGCCAAGGAACGGGCGCCCCTTCCAGTACGCTACACCTTGCGGGGATCAATGTCGCGTTCTGACCGAGTCCCAACATCCGACTAGAGTCGAGAGCAGACGGCATAAACTAGGTCATGATGGATCTTTTAATTGAAGAACGTCCTCGTCGGGAAGCGATTGGTCCAATCATGCCCGCCGCGGGTCAGGATCCGAACGGTGCGATTATCGATATGAATGGCGAGACGATAGCCGTCCCATTTCACTTCAAACGACCAGTCGTTGCCGGTAGGCGGCTTGGAAGCCAATAGATCCAGGCATGGCTCGACCCGCTCCGGCATGGGGTCAAAGTTGAGCTTCCGCTGGCGCGCATCCCGCGCTTTGCTGACCGGGCCACGGACAGTCTCGGCCCCAGGGCCGGCACGCAAAACGCGACGCGCGCACACAACTGACACTCCAACACACGCACGAGGTTCGCCCCGCCGTTCCGAGGGGGCGCGGCGGGGCTCCCTAGGCCGTGACGGTGCCGGATGTGGATGACGCTAAGACTGAATAGCGAACTCATGGCGAAACCCGCGATTCCCCGGCGCGGCTAGCGCTGCAAATACAGCACCTCGGCAAAGGAACAGGCGAGCGGCTCGATAGTTAAAGTTTGATGGGCGTATTCATTGCTGGGGGGATAAGGTTGGAACCGATGATCTCTGGGCCGAACGACGCCAGGCTGAGCGCAACTTTGAGCAGCGAGCCACAGGAGAAGGGGAGATCAGGTTCGACAAGCAATTATCGCGGCGCTGTGGCCCTGAACATGCTCGACCGAATCGGCTGCGGCTATCTCGTCGTCGAGAACCACCGAAAGATCGTTGAGGCCAACGCAACGGCCAGACTGATCCTTGGCTGCGATGAGGGGGCTTTTCAAGATCTTGGCCAGCTGACCAGCGCCTTCAAGCGGTTGATCGGGCGAGCCCCAAACGGCCCGAGACTCGGTCCACTGAGCTGGATCGTCATCTCTGGCACAAGCGACACGCCTTTCCTCCTCAATCAGGTCGCGGACGACATACCGGACGGCACGAGCGTGGTCATGCTGCTCGATCTTGATGCACACCTGCGACCGAATCCCTTCATGCTTCAGCGCATGTTTGGCCTGACCATGGCTGAGACGCGCCTTGCGCTTCAAATGGCGCAGGGCGATCTGCCCGCGGATGTCGCCAGCAGTCGGCACCTAAGCCGCACCACCATTCGCTCGCAACTAGCTGCGCTCTTCGCAAAAACCAACACGAAACGTCAGGCAGAGCTGGTCACGTTGCTCGCCAGGGTAGCGGTCCTGCCCTGAACGCGCTCGTTCAAGGAGAAAGCCGCTTATTGTTGGCCGGTCGAAACGGACGTGCCCCCTGCCTCTTCCGCGAGGATAAAGGCGCGCGCAAAGCGCTCAGTTGGAAACCGGATCAACAGGGCTGAATCACCAATTTCTGTTGGAATAACCCGGTAAGGGATTTCCCACTCGGTCAGCCACTTATCCATCACCTGAAGCCGAGACAGGAAGTGGTGCCCCGCGATCGGGATTGCGACGTGGTAAATCCACGTGTTTGAGACCTCGGTACGGTACATCCGCCTGATTCCGAGCGATAGGGCCCGCCTATGGCGACAGCAGGGCCCGAGGCTGTGCAGGCTTGGAGAGTGGCGATGCCAGCACAGAGAGACAAACCGATGATGCCCCTCGGTGTTCCATCAAAGCAGAATACGGGAACAAAAAAAAGCGGCCCGCGGCGTCCTCCCACTGCGGGCCAAGTGTAGGGGGCATGATTGGTGGAGCAACGCGCTGGGAAAGCAGCGGTTCGGGGCCAACGCAAAAAGATCGGGTTGTTGGGGCTCCGGCCGCCCGTTGATACGGGATGACGGAGAGCGGTCTTCCGGTCAGGCTCCATCGATCCAACCGGTCAGGAGGCCTGCCATGGAGCTGTTCGTCGGTCTTGATGTGTCTGTTCGCACCACCAGC
>NZ_JBFTLD010000374.1:0-5222 GCF_056396265.1 Allobosea sp. 05T422_2
AGGAGACGCTGCCGACGAGCGCGATGATGGCCGGAAGGGTCAGGCTCTGGCCGGACGGGTTCAATGCAACGGCGACACCGATGAAGCCGACGACGACGGCGAGCCAGCGCCCGGCATCGACGCGTTCTCCGAGCAGCAGCGCAGCCAGGATCACCGCCCAGACTGGAGCGGCGAGCCAGAGTGTCATGGTGTCGGCCAAAGGCAGGTAGGATACCGCCCAGTAAAACAGCGCGACTTCGCAGGAGCCAAGCGTCACGCGCAGCACCTGCAGCCACGGCCGCTCCGGGCGCAATGTGCGACCAATGCCCTGCTTCACCACGAACGGGGCGATCACGATCAGCGCCGCGACGCTGCGCAGCAGCACCACCTGGCCGACCGTATAGGTTGCGACCAGCCATTTCCCCAGCACGTCATTCACGGAGAACAGCAGGATGCCGAGCAGCATCATGGTGATGCCGGTCAAGGTGGCGTTTTTGGTGGGCATGGTGGTCTGCAGGAATACCTATCGTGTGGGCGTTTCCTGTCGCCTTTCGCGCTCCGCGAGGCAAGTGGTGCCACGCGCAGGGGTTGTGCGCCCAGGGCAGAGGGGGCATTAATTTAATTATTGACTTAATTAAGTGGTTAGCTAATTAATGATGCATGGACCGCTTCATCGCTCTCGCCGACCCGACGCGCCGCCGCATCATCGAGATGCTCGGTGAAGGTGCCCTGGCGGCCGGTGAGATCACAGCGCGGTTCAGCATCAGCGCGCCGGCGATCTCGCAGCATCTGAAGGTGCTGAAGGAGGCGGGCCTCGTCAGGGTCGAAGTCAGCGGCCAGCGTCGCATCTACCGGCTCGATCCTGACGGGCTCGATGCATTCGATCTCTGGGTGAAGAAGGTTCGCGGCTTCTGGGGCTCGCGACTCGACATATTGGGGCAGAAACTGGCGCAAGCCGACAGTCATGAGGGAGAGAAGGATGCATGAGGGAGAGACGGATGAGTGAGTACGGCACTGTTCTTGAAAGTGGCGCGGTGCGGTTCGAGCGCCTCCTGCCGGGGCCGGTCGAACGCGTCTGGGCCTATCTGGCGGAGTCCGGCAAGCGCGGCACCTGGTTGGCCTCTGGTGATTTCGACCTGCGCGTCGGCGGTGAGACGAAGCTTCTGTTCAAGCATTCGGAGATCACCGATGAGCCGCCGCCCGAGCGCTATCGCGAGGTGAATGACAAGGGATTTCTCGCGACCGGGACGATCACCCGCTGCGAGCCGCCACATGCGCTTGCCTTCACCTGGGACGGGGACGGCAATCCCCTCTCGGAGGTCACCTTCGAGCTCAGTCCAAGGGATGGCAAGGTGCTGCTGGTGCTGACCCATCGCAAGCTCGCCGACAAGGCTGCGATGACGAATGTCTCCGGCGGCTGGCACATGCATCTCGGCCTGCTCGAGGACCAGCTTGCGGGGCAGACGCCGCGTGGCTTCTGGTCCCGGCAGGCGAAGCTCGAGAGTGAGTACGCCGCACTCTTTGCGAGCCTGCCGGAGTAGGGCGGGGGCCTCATGCCGCCGGCGTGCCGGGCGCGGGCCGCTCTCGAGGCGGCGCGGCCCGCGCCCGGCAAGGACGCTGGCCGCGCCCGACAAGGACGCTGGCCGCGCCCGATCCGCTTCGCGGTGTGTGTCGGCGTACATTGCGAGCTTGATCGAGGTCCAGCGACCGTACTCGTCGCAAAGCGCGTTCGGCCTGCGGCTCGACGATGGCCGGTCAGATCGACGGACTGGCGGTTGCCGGCTATCTCAGCCTATCCGGCGCGCCCCAACCGCCTTGGCGGCCAGCTCCAGGCCAGGCTCAGCTTCTGAGACGCGGCGGGCGGTCGTTGCGCGATTTCACATGCCTCCGGCGCCCGACGGAGAACCGCCGCGCGTGCTTCTGGCAACCATTGCGACGATCGTCTCGAAGAGCTCGTCCTGAGCCTGCGCGGCCGTGATGTCTCCCGCCGCGGCGGCAGAAGACAGGGCCTCGGCTGAACCGAGCAGCGCCCAGAGGCCCGCTGGAGCAATCGTACCGGAGCCGGCGAAGGGCGCGAGCGCGGCTCGGCACTTCCCCATGAAGATCGCTTCGTAATCGCGCTTGAGCTTTGCGAGCTCGGGCGCGCCGGCAAGCGCCGCGATCACGCCAGGGATCTCACGACCCTGGAGGAGCACGCAGTCGACATAGGATGACGCGATGACCGCTGCCCTGCCTGCCAAGGTCGGTTCGCTCGCGTCGAGCGCGGCATCCATGAGTGCTGTCTGGCGCGCGTCGAACTCCTGGTAAAGCGCTGCCAGCAGCCCGCTGCGTGTGCCGAAATGGTCGTAGACGACGGGTTTTGTCACCCCTGACCGCTCGGCTAGCCGCCCCAGCGTCAGTGCCTCCGTTCCCTCCTCCCGGATCAGCCGCCACGCGACATCCAGAAGCTGGCGATAGCGGTCTTCCCTCGCCAGGCGGCGACGCGGCGGCAGAGCAGGTGGGTGATCGTTCGGTCCGGCACTTGACATGTTTATATACCAAAAGTAACTTACTAAAAGTATATATCACTMGGGTTCCCCCCGCAATCACTCAGCCGGAGTTCTTGAAATGCACGCGCTCATTGTCGTCGCCCATCCTGATCGTGAGTCGCTCAGTCATGGCGTCGCTGGGCATGTCGGGGAGGGAGTGTCCCTGTCCGGGCCGGGCAATTCCTTCGAAATCGCCGATCTCGCGGCCGAAGGTTTCGATCCACGCTTCACCGAGGCCGATCTCGCAGTGCACCGTCGCGAGGTGCTGCTGCCGGCTGACATTGCCGCCGAGCAGGTGCGGATCGATCGCGCCGATGCCCTTGTCCTGGTCTATCCCGTCTATTGGTGGTCGATGCCGGCGCTTCTCAAGGGCTGGATCGATCGCGTCTTCGCCAATGGATGGGCCTATGACGAAGGCCCGGATAAACCGATGGTGAAGAGGCTCGGCCATCTCCCGGTCCATCTGGTCGCCATCGGTGGCGCCAGCCTGCGAACCTATGCCCGACACGGATATTTCGGTGCGATGAAGACCCAGATCGACCACGGAATCTTCGATTATTGCGGCGCCCCTGTCGTGACGTCCGAGCTCCTGCTTGGTTCGGGGCAGGATGATCCGGCCAAGCATCTGGCGGCGGCGCGCGCCATTGGCGGCACTCTCTTCAAAGCCTTCCGACCTACCGCCGCACAAGTGGCTGCATGACGGCGTAGCAGGCCGCTGCCTGGCGACGATCTTCACCATTCCAGGGGCGTTCGCGACTGTTTCCCCCGACTCGGCACGCGCCTACAGGCTGGCCGCGGCCCGCGCGGCCTGGTCGTACTGGCCTGACAGCGAGCGCATGGTCGCTGCGATTTCCGAGAGGCGCACCGGATCCATGCCGAGCGCCAGCACGGATTTGACCAGGAGCTGCTCGCGGATCTGGGCGTAGCGCCGGCAGGCATCCTCGCCCGCCGGGGTGATTGCGACGGTCTTTTCCTTGCCCTTGCGCCCGCTCTTGATCAGCTTGAGCCGCTCAAGCTTCTTGAGTGCGTAGTTCACGACATAGGTGTCCTCGATATTGAGGACGAGGCAGATATCGGCGAGGCGTTTTGGCTTGCCGCGGTGGTTGACGTTGTGCAGCACGAGCACGTCCACCGGCGTGAGGTCTGGAATGCCGGCCGAGGTCATGGCGCGGAGCATCCAGCGCTGGAAGGCGTGCACCGTCATGCTGAGCGCGAACTCGAACTCGGAGAGCGCCGGCATCGCGCCCGAGGCCAGGTGGCCCGACGAGACGATCGGGCCGAGCAGCGCGTCGGCCAGCTCAGCCGGTGGTTTCGGGGGCGGGGGTGCCGATGTGGACATCGTCTCTGGCGCTCTCATGCAAGGCAGCCGTCGTGGCGCCGGACGTGCGAACGGCCGCACGAAGCGGCCGTTCGTGAGGGATCGGGCCGGTCGGGCTTACATCTTCTTGTAGGCGTCGATCACGGCCTGGCCGTCGGCACCGGCCTTCTTCAGCCAGTCGGAGGTCAGGGTTTCGCCGGCCTTCTTGAAGCCTGCGGCGAGTTCCGTGCTCGGCGCCTGCACCTTCATGCCCTTGGACTTGAGCTGGTCAAGATACCAGCCGGTCTTGGCCTCCCAGGCCTTCCAGCCGCGCTCCTCGGCTGCGGCAGACGCCTTGAGGATGGCGTCCTGGGTCGGCTTGTCGAGTGCGGCGAAGGCCGCCTTGTTGACGAAGGTGGCATCCTTCGGGATCCAGGCCTGGACGTCGTAGAAATGCGTCAGGGATTCCCAGGCCTTGGAATCATAGCCGGTGCCGCCCGACGACATGAAGGAATTGACCACGCCGGTGGCGAGCGCCTGCGGCAGTTCTGCCGCCTGGATCGTCACCGACTGCATGCCGAGCATTTCGCCGAGCCGCGCGGTTCCGACATTGTAGGAGCGCCATTTCAGCCCCTTCATGTCGTCGATCGTGTTCAGCTCCTTCTTGGCGTAAACGCCCTGCGGCGCCCACGGCACCATGAAGAGCAGCTTGAGGCCCTGGGCGTCGAGCTTCTTCTCGATCGCCGGCTTCGACGCCTTGTAGAGCTTCATGGAGTMGGCGAAGCTCGTGGCCAGGAAGGGCACCACGTCGATGCCGAACAGGGCATCCTCGTTCTCATGGATCGAGAGCAGGACCTCGCCCATCTGGGCCTGCCCGCTCTGCACTGCCCGCTTGATCTCGGGCGCCTTGAACAGCGAGGCACCGCCATGGACGGTGATCTGAAGCTTGCCGCCGGTTGCTGCCTCCACATCCTTGGCGAAGGCGACCAGATTCTCTGTGTGGGGATTGTCGGTGGGGTAGGCGGCGGGCAGGTTCCACTTTGTCTGCGCCGACGCGGGGGCTGCGAGTGCGAAAGCACCGACGCCGAATGCGAAGGCGGCGGCAAGGCGTCTGCGGTTGATCATGATGCTGGTCCCTCTCTTGTTGCTTCGTTGTGAACTCAGTCAGGAAAAGCGAGCTTGGGCAAGAAAAGCACGATCTGCGGAAAGGTCGTGATGATCAGGACGGCGACATTGAGCAGAATGAAGAACGGGAATGCCGCTCGGGCAACCGTCATCGTGTCCTTGCCGCTCATGTTCTGAAGCACGAAGAGGTTGAAGCCGACGGGCGGGGTGATCTGCGCCATCTCGACATGGATCACGAGATAGACGCCGAACCAGACCAGATCGAAGCCGGCTTCCTTGACCATGGGCAGGAC
>NZ_JBFTLD010000375.1:0-8241 GCF_056396265.1 Allobosea sp. 05T422_2
TGCTAGAGATGTTTCTCGCGGGCGTCTACTGTGTGCGAATGAACTCCGATCACCTCTCCTTGCCCAGGGGGTTTGTTGCCATAGCCAGAATGGCTTGGCTGCCATCGACCGAAATTCACCGCCCTCGTCAGGGCCGGACGCAGGATCCATTCGCTGTGGAAGGCGCCCAAGATAAAACAGCCACCCAGCCGATTATGGATAGTCTCCACCTCACTTCCATGGGCGGCGCGAAACGGCGAACCTTTCAATGAAGGGTGAACCCGCAGGCATTGCTGCCACGCCAATCTTGAAGGAATTCCGAGATGGGTTTGCTGATAGATGGTGCCTGGCATGACCAATGGTACGACACATCGTCAACCGGCGGCCGCTTTATCCGGAAGGACAGCGCATTTCGCAACTGGGTGACGCCTGATGGCTCGGCTGGCCCAAGCGGCGCTGGTGGTTTTGCCGCGGAGCCTGATCGCTATCACCTCTACGTAAGCCTGGCGTGTCCTTGGGCACACCGGACCCTGATCATGCGCACCCTGAAGGGATTGGAAGAGCTTGTTCCGATCTCGGTCGTGCACTGGCTGATGCTCGAACGCGGCTGGACCTTCCAGGCAGGCCCCCGGGTCGTTCCCGACGCGGTTAATCACGCGCAGTATCTGCATCAGGTCTACACCGCTGCCGATCCCCACTATACCGGCCGGGTCACGGTTCCTGTCCTGTGGGACAAGCGGACCGGCACCATCGTCAACAACGAGTCTTCCGAGATCATTCGGATGTTGGGAACGGCGTTCGACCATCTCGGCGCATTGCCCGGGGCCTACTATCCCGCGCCGCTGCACGAGGAGATCGATGCGATCAATGCGCGGGTCTATGACACCGTCCACAATGGTGTCTATCGCGCCGGGTTCGCGACAACCCAGGAGGCCTATGAAGAAGCGATCGGGCCCTTGTTCGAAACACTGAACTGGCTAGAGGAGCGGCTGAAGGCACGGCGCTATCTGCTCGGAGACGACCTGACCGAGGCAGATATCCGCCTGTTCACCACGCTCATTCGGTTCGATCCGGTCTATGTCGGACACTTCAAGTGCAACCTGCGCCGCATTGTCGATTACCCGAACCTCTGGCGTTACACCCGTGACATCTACCACCTGCCCGGCGTTGCCGGGACGGTGAATATGCAGCACATCAAAGGCCACTATTACGAGAGCCATCGCACGATCAATCCGACCGGCATCGTCCCCCTTGGMCCAGAGATAAGCTACTGAAAGAGGACGAAAAGCCCCGGCAACCGCGCAAGCAGTTCATCGTGCCCAAGGTTCTGGTTCTTGATTGCTCTTCCCGTGGCCATGTCGAAACGCTGGCCTACGCCGAGGCCGGCCCCTCAGCTGCGGGCTCGGCAGGCAGTCATCTACGTGGCGTCATGTCCCGCCCCATGTGCGGCAGAGAAGCGCGGCTGTCGTAACGAAATTTGGGTGGGACGCCCCGCGCGCCCGGACGAGCGCGCGGGAGAGGCAAACGAGCGCTCAGCGATAGTCGCGGTAGTCGTACGCCGGGGCATAATAGCGCCTGCCGTAGACCGGCGCGGCATAGACCGGCCCGCCATAGACCGGCGCGGCATAGTAACCATTGTCGTAATAGTAGGGGTCAGCATAGGCGCGGCGGTTCGCGGCGATCGCTGCGGCACCCAGAATTCCGAGGCCAACGGCGCCGGCCACGGCTGCGCCACGRCCGCCGCCATACCAGCCGCCGCGGTAGCCACGATAGCCACCGCGATAGCCGCGGTAACGATATTGCGAATATTCCGCCGCTGCCTTGTCGAGCCGCGAGGCATCCACGACCGGACGCGCTTGCCCAGCGAAGGCCGGCACGGCCGAGCCCGCCGTGACCACGCTCGCGGAAGCCARCGCAACGATGGCGGTTTTCCTGAGGGACATCATGATCGAATCTCCTTTTATCGGGCTCTCCTCCTCCCGAAGCTGAGGACAGGTTCGCGCCGCCCGGTTGAATGGCGGGTGAACCAATCGCGGCTGGATTGCGGCAGGCGCCAAGCCGTCTCCTTGCGCGTGCGTCGCCAAACAGTCGCTTTGAAGGGAAGCATCGACGCTTCCAAAGACTGCATTGTCCAATCAACGAAGGGCGGAACCGGTTGTTCCCCTCGCCGCCATGTCTCCGAGAACGGAAGCCAGCAGCCCGCTTTGCGATAGCGAACTCGATTACCGTCAATCGTCCCGCCGTCGCCTCGGCCCAGGCACCGCAGCGGGTCGTCAGCGTCCGGCTGCGATCAATCAGTGCAAGGAGAAGATGCGCGTCGCACCCTGCTTGGCCATGAGAGCCTTGAAGCGTTCGCTGGAGGCCGCCTATACCGTCTCCATGACAGCCAGCAACCGCATCGTCCTCTCCAGCGACCACGCCGCCATTCCGCTCCGGCAGGCCATCGCCGCTCATATCGCGACGCATGGCTGGGTCGCGGTCGATATCGGACCGACGACGCCGGAGAGCACACCCTATCCCAGGCAGGGCGAAGCGGCGGCGCGGCTCGTCGCCTCCGGCGATTGCCGGTTCGGCATCATCCTGTGCGGCACCGGCCAGGGCATCATGATGGCGGCGAACAAGGTCAAGGGCATCCGTTGCGGCGTCTGCGCCGACACGTTCTCAGCCCGCATGATCCGCCAGCACAACGATGCCAACATGCTGTCGATCGGCGTGCGCGTGGTGGGCGAAGGGCTCGCGCTCGATATCGTGGATGCGTTCCTCTCCGCCCAGTTCGAAGGCGGCCGGCATGCGATGCGGGTCGAGATGATCGAGGCGCTGGAGGGCTAGCGCCCGCGCGCGCCCCGAGCCGACACGGCCACCGTCCTGAACAGAGTCTCTAACCCGCATCCGCGCAAAAACATTTCGCTGGCAAAGCGTCCCGCATGCTGTAAAGCGCGCGGCGCGACCCTTGATGCCTCCGGGGTTCGACGGCCACGGAGTGAGCCATGCGCATCGGCGTCATCGCGGACATACACGGCAATCTGCTGGCTCTCGAAGCGGTGCTGGACCGTCTTCGCCACGCCTCGCCCGATCTGATCGTCAATCTCGGCGATTGCGCCTCGGGCCCGTTATGGCCGGCAGAGACGGTCGCGCGGCTCAGGGCTTCGCCTGGGACAGGCTCGACGCCGCCGATCGCGCTTGGTTGTCCACGCTGCCGGCAGAACAGTTCGCCGCCGGCGCGCAATGCGTCCATGCCTCACCCGGCGACGATGAAGCCTATCTGATGGAAGCCGTCGCGGCTGGCCGCCTCCTTCCCGACACGGCCGCCGCCGTCGAGGCACGGCTGGCCGCCGCGAAAGCGCCGCTCCTGCTCTGCGGGCACAGCCACCTGCCGCGGGTCCTGCGGTTGTCCAATGGGATGGTCGTCGTCAATCCCGGCAGTGTCGGGAACCCGGCCTATGAGGACGAGACGCCGCCTGCCCATGTCTCCGAGAGCGGAAGCCCGCATGCCCGCTTCGCGCTGGTGACGATCGCGGACACGATCACGGTCGAACATCACGCCATCGCCTATGACTGGGACGCAGCCGCGGCACGCGCCCGGCAGAACGGGCGCGACGACTGGGCCCATGCCCTGGCGACAGGCAGCGTGCGCCGGTGAGCCTCGGGATCTTCCTCACCGTGCTCGCAGCAGCGGCGATGCATGCGGGCTGGAACGCCTTCGTCAAGGTGAAGCTCGAACCACTCCACGCCATGGCGATGATCTCGCTCGCGTCCGGGCTTATCGCCCTCCCCGTGCTGCTGGTGACGGGCTGGCCGAAGCCTGAGGCCTGGCCCTGGCTCCTCGCCTCGCTGATCCTGCATCTCGGTTACTATATCGGCCTGTCCGGAGCCTATCGGCGCGCCGATATGAGCCAGATCTATCCGATTGCACGTGGCGGAGCCCCGCTTCTGACCGCCGCGATCGCCATGGCCGTCTTCGGCGAGCGCCTCGCCGTGCCGCAGCTCGCCGCCATCGGCCTGCTCGGCACCGGCATCATGCTGGTCTCGGTCCTCGGGCGCCGGCGCGGCGCTGCCTTCGATCCCGGGGCGCTCGGTTTTGCAGCGCTGACCGCCGTCATGATCAGCGGCTACACCCTGGTCGACGGGCTCGGCGCACGGGCGGCGGGTGACCCGCACGCCTATTCGGCGGCGCTGTTCGTGATCAATGGCACGCCGCTGATCGCCTATATCGCCTTGCGCGGTGGACGGGACGCGCTGACGGCGATGCGGCCGTTCTGGCTGCAGGGCACGGCCGGAGGCATCCTGTCGCTCGGCGCCTACTGGATCGCGATCTGGGCGATGACGGTCGCACCGATCCCGCTTGTCGCGGCCGTCCGCGAGAGCTCCGTGCTGTTTGCCGCAGTGATTGCCTATGTCTGGCTGAAGGAGCCGCTGCAGGCATCGCGCCTGGTCGCCTGCGGCTTCATCGTCGCGGCGCTCGCGCTGATGCGGCTCGCCTAAAGTTCAGCGCGCGATCGTCGCCTCGGCCTCGACGAGTCCCTGGACCGTATCGAAGAAGCCGCGCACCAGCGGAATGCGCCGGCGCTCCGCCCGGCAGGCCGCATATTCGCCGACCGCGAAATCGGCGCCGGTGATGACCAGCCGCTTCAGCGCGGGATCGGGCCGGAACTCCGCCTCGAAGATCACCCCGATGCCGAAGCCGGCGGCGACGGCCTCCCGCACCGCCTCGCGCGACTGGACCTCGAGCAGGTTCGCCGGCTTGATTCCCGCCTCGGACAGGCGAGCCTCGAAGGTCTCGCGCGTGATCGAGCCGCGTTCTCTCAAGACGATGTCCTGGCCCGCGAAGGCCTCGATCGGGATGCTGTCATGCTGCGCCAGGCGGTGCTCGCTGGCGATGAAGGCGACCAGCCGGTCAGCGCGCAGCTTCACCGTATGGAGGCGCGGATCCGAGCTCTGCCGCGCGGTGATCGCCACATCGGCGGCGAAATCCATGATCTGGTCGACCACTTCGGAGGAATTTCCGATCGTCAGCGAGAATGTCAGGCCGGGATAGCTTTCGCGCATCCGTGCCAGCGCGGCCATGACATGGGTGGCGCTGTCGGCGGCAATGCGCAGATGGCCACGCTGCAGCGTCCGGCTGCCGGCAAGCAGCGATTGCGCCTCGTCCTGCGCMGAGAACAGCCGGGCCGTGATGGCGAAGAGGCTCTGGCCYAGCGGGGTGAGCTTGGTCTTTCGGCCGGCCCGATCGAACAGGCGCACGCCATAGGCGTCCTCGAGCGAGCGGACCTGCGCCGAGAGTGTCGGCTGGCTGACATGGCGCGCCTTGGCCGCGCCGGTGAAGCTCTCGGCCTCCGCCACCGCGTGGAACGCCGACAGGCCGGAATAGCTGATCGCCATGCCATAGATCCTTTCTATGGATCGCATGGATAGGATGTATTGGAGCTATGTCAAATCTCGCCCTACCGTTTCGCCATCGGCTGCAACGACACAAGCGAGATCGACATGGCCCAAGCCCGCCGCCCCGCCGTTTCCGAGACCGGTGATCCCCTCCTCCTGACGCCCGGACCGCTGACGACCAGCAAGGCGATCAAGGAAGCCATGGTTCATGACTGGGGCTCCCGGGACGCCACCTTCGTCGGCATCAACAAGGCCGTGATGGATGAGCTGCCGAAGGTCATCCATGGCGAGGGCAKCTTCGTCACCGTGCCGATGCAGGGCTCGGGCACTTTCGCGGTCGAGGCCATGCTGACGAGCTTCGTGCCGCGCGGCGGCAAGGCGCTGGTCCTGATCAACGGCGCCTATGGCCAGCGCGCCAAGCGCATCCTCGAGATCGCCGGCCGCGATGTCGTCACCCACGAGACGGCCGAGGACATGCCGCCCGATCTTGCCGAGGTCGATCGCATGCTCGTCGCCGATGCGGCGATCAGCCATGTCTTCGTGGTCCATTGCGAAACGACGAGCGGCATCCGCAACCCGATCGAGGCGGTGGCTGCGCTGGTCAAGCGCCATGGCAGGCGCCTGCTGATCGACTCGATGAGCGCCTTCGGGGCGCTGGCGCTCGACAGCCGCGAGGTCTATTTCGACGCTGTCGCCGCCTCTTCGAACAAGTGCATCCAGGGGGTGCCCGGCCTCGGCTTCGTCATCGCCCGCCGCAGCGCCCTGGCGGAGACCAAGGGCAACGCCACCACGCTGGTCCTCGATCTCCACGATCAGCACGCCGCCTTCGAGCGCACCGGGCAGTACCGCTTCACCCCGCCGATCCATGTCATCGTCGCGTTCCATGCGGCGCTGCAGGAATTCTGGACGGAAGGCGGCGTCGCCGGGCGTGGCGAGCGCTATGCCGACAATGCGCGCATCCTGATCGAGGGCATGCAGGAACTCGGCTTCCGGACGCTGCTGCCGGCCCACCACCAGGCGCCGATCATCGTCACCTTCCACATGCCGCAGGACAAGAACTTCGTCTTCCAGCGCTTCTACGACACGCTGAAGGACGCCGGCTACGTGATCTATCCGGGCAAGCTGACCGTCGCCGACAGCTTCCGCATCGGCTGTATCGGCGCGCTGGGCGCGCAGGACATGAAGGCCTTCGTCGCCACGGTCTCGGACGTGCTTGCCGAGATGGGCGTCGGCCTGAAGTCGGCGGCGTGAAGGAGCAGATGATGAACATGCATTCAAAGGTCGGGTCGGATATCGTCGCGAACGGGCGGGCCTATGCCCGGCCGCAGCGTGCGACGGTCGTGATCTGCATGGACGGCTCGGAGCCGGCCTATATCGAGGCCGCCAGCGCCAAGGGCCTGACGCCCAATCTCGACCGGATCATGCGGGCCGGCACCAGCACGCATGCCTATTCAGTGATCCCGAGCTTCACCAACCCGAACAATCTCTCGATCATCACCGGCCGCCCGCCGGCGGTCCATGGCATTGCCGGCAACTTCTTCTACGACCGCGAGGCCACGGAAGAGGTGATGATGAACGATGCCCGCTTCCTGCGGGCGCCGACCATCCTGGCGGAGTTCCAGAAGGCCGGCTTCAAGGTCGCGATGGTGACGGCCAAGGACAAGCTGCGGACCCTGCTCGGCAAGGGGCTCGATTTCACCAGCGGCACGGCGATCGCCTTCTCCTCGGAAAAGGCCGACAAGGCCAACACGGCGGAGAACGGCATCGATCAGGTGCTCGGCTTCGTCGGCATGCCGGTCCCCTCGGTCTATTCGGCCGATCTCTCCGAGTTCGTCTTCGCCGCCGGCGTCAAGCTGCTGGAGAGCTTCAAGCCGGACCTGATGTATCTCTCGACGACCGACTATGTGCAGCACAAGGCGGCGCCGGGCTCTGAAATGGCGGACGCGTTCTACGCCATGTTCGACAGCTATGTCGGCAGGCTCGATGCGCTCGGCTGCACGCTCGTCATCACCGCCGACCACGGCATGAACGACAAGCATCTGCCCAATGGCGAGCCGGACGTAGTCTATCTGCAAACACTGATGGACGAATGGTATGGCAAGGGCACGATGCGCGTGATCCTGCCGATCACCGATCCTTACGTCGTCCATCACGGCGCGCTCGGCTCCTTCGCCACGGTCTATCTGCCCGAGGGCGCCGACCAGACCGAGGTTGCGGCCCGCATCTCCGGCATCGACGGCATCGCGCTCGCGGTCACCTCGGCCGAGGCCTGCGAGCGTTTCGAGCTGCCGGCGGACCGGATCGGCGACGTGGTCGTGGTCTCGACGCGCTCGAAGGTGATCGGCACCTCGCCGGATCGGCACGACCTCTCGGGGCTGACCGAACCGCTGCGCTCGCATGGCGGCATCACCGAGCAGCGCGTGCCGATGATCGCCAACCGGCCGATCTCCGTGCCGGAGGGGCGCACGCTCCGCAATTTCGACGTCTTCGACGTCGCCCTCAACCTGGTGAGCTGAGATGAACGCGAATGTGAATCCGCCCGTGCGGCGCGAGACGATGCGGATCGCCGGCAAGCTCGTCTCGACCGACGACATGGTCGAGGTCCGCAATCCCTACGACAATTCCGTCGTCGGCCTCGTCMCGGCGGCCCGGCCCGAGCATGTCCGCGAGGCCTTCGCCAAGGCGCGCGCCTTCAAGCCGACGCTGACCCGCTATGAGCGCCAGCAGATCCTGCAGAAGACGGCCGAGCTGCTGCGCGACCGCAAGGACGAGTTCGCCCGGCTGATCACGGCCGAAGCCGGGCTGTGCTGGAAGGATTCGCTCTATGAGGCGAGCCGGGCCTATGACGTCTGGTCCTTTGCGGCCCAGCTCACCATCAAGGAT
>NZ_JBFTLD010000376.1:0-5210 GCF_056396265.1 Allobosea sp. 05T422_2
GCGCTGAGGTGAGCGACCGGGTCCGGCGCGGCGAAGCGATGATCGGGCTGCGCTATCTCCTCGACATCGCACCAGATCTCGTCTGCGAGCACATCGCCTCCGAGACAATGGTCGTGGCCTGTTCCGCCCAGCATCGTTTCGCGGGCAAACGGCTCGGATCGCTCGCGGCGCTGTGCCATGAACCCTGGTTTGCGTTCCGCAATGCCTATGATCAGCGCGAGACCTTCGCGGACAACATCTTCGCGCAGTTTCAGGCGCGTGGCATCGGCGAGGTCCGCTGGACATCGATCGACAGCCTGAACGCGATGAAGCGGCTGGTCGAGGCCGGTCTCGGCATCGCGTTGCTGCCAGAAAGCGCGATCGACGAGGAGCGGCGGCTTGGCTCGCTCGCGACGATTCCGGTCGCGGACCTGCACGTCGCCAATCCGATTTATGCGGTCCTGCGCCGAGGCGGCTATCTCAGCCCCGCCACGCTCCATTTGCTGGCACTGCTGCGCTCCGCGCCTGGCCTCGCGAATGGCCGTTTCGTCGCACGGCAGGACGAAGAGGAGCCGCTACCGACAGACAGGGGCTGACAGGGATGAGGGGCAGTTCACGGAGAGGCTGAGGCGGCTGCGTGTTCGGAGGACAGGGGGAGAACGCGTCACCGTGCAGCTCGGTGGCGAGCAGGGCGATCAGGACGGACGCCCGAACAGAGCGCGCCGATCCCGCACCGGCAATGGAACCCGGGCCCGCGGCGCCCGTTCAACTCCGGAATGCGATTGCACGGAGGCCGTGATGGCGAAATCCAGCAAGGTTCAGACCAAGACCAAGCCACAAGCGGAACCMAGGAGCCCGGCAAAGYCGAACAGCGCGACAAATTCCGCGATCCAGCAGCAGCGCCGGATCCAGAGGCAGGTGGCGCGGTCGGATGCGAAGCCGGCAGAGGCGAAATCCGGCGCGATGCAGGCTGGGGCGCGACGTTATCCCGAGCCGCCCTTCAGGAAGCAGCATCAGGCCAAGCCGGGTTCGGAGGCCGTGCTCGATCCGGCCCCGATGTATGATGCGCCCTATTACAAGGGCTCGGGCAAACTCGAGGGCAAGGTCGCCATCATCACGGGCGGCGATTCCGGGATCGGACGCTCGGTCGCCGTGCTCTTCGCGCGCGAGGGTGCCGATGTCGCGATCCTGCATCTCGGCGAGGCCGGGGACGCGAAGGTGACCGGGCAGGCGATCGAGGCCGAGGGGCGGCGCTGCCTCGTCATCCCCGGCGATGTCCGGGATTCAGGCTTCTGCCGGAAGGCGGTGGCCAAGGTCGTCAAGACCTTCGGCAAGCTCGATGTGCTCGTCAACAACGCCGCCTTCCAGGTCCATTCCCCACGTTTCGAGGATCTGAGCGAAGAGCATTTCGACACGACGCTGAAGACCAATCTCTACGGCTATTTCCACATGTCGCAGGCGGCCCTCGACCATATGAAAGTCGGCGGCGCCATCGTGAATTCCGGCTCCGTCACCGGGCTGATGGGCAGTGAGGCGCTGATCGACTATTCCATGACGAAGGGCGGCATCCATGCTTTTACCCGCTCGCTCGCCGCCCATCTCGTGCCGCGCGGGATCAGGGTCAATGCGGTCGCGCCCGGTCCCGTCTGGACGCCGCTCAATCCATCCGACAAGACGGCCGAGGATGTCGCGACATTCGGGGCGCAGACACCGATGAAGCGCCCGGCCCAGCCGGAGGAAATCGCCCCGGCCTATGTCTTCCTCGCCTCGCCGCACTGCTCCAGCTACATCACCGGGGAGATCCTCCCGATCATCGGCGGCTACTAGCATCGGCCCGAAAAGCCGATGCTTCAGGGAGTCGGTTTTCGGGAAATCCGAGCTTCAGCAACACCTCACCGGGTATGCCTGTCGAGGACACGATCGTATCACCTTTTCTGCAACGTCGCGCGGAACCGGATGGCGCCGGCCCGGGTTGCAGTTGCAGTCCTCATCGATGCCGGGCGAAACCTGTCATGCGCTCGCGCTTTCTCGACATCCTGATCTGGCTCACCGTACTGGCGCTTGTGGCCGGCTTCGGGGTCAGGATGTTCCGAACCGTGCCCAGCGTCCAGGACGCGCCACGCATCTATCGGGACTGAGCCCTGGGCCCAGCCCCGCCATGGCCCAGGCCAGGCCTCAGCCCGGCTTCTTCGGCTCAGGCTGGCCCCCATGTCTGATCGTGGCGGCGCTGTCGTGCTCATCGGCCTCGAACGGGGCATGCGGCCCGGTCTGATGCTTCGACAAGGGGCTCGGGCCCGGGCGACGCTGTTCCGGTGCGCCCGATTGTCCCGGCCGTTGCGCCGTCCGATAGGGCACCGGCGCGTMGGTATGCTTCTCGGCTGTCATCGTCATCACCTCAGGTTTCGCAAATGCCGGGAGGAGGGCGCTCGGCTGCCTTCTCGGGGCTCTGCCCGGAGGGGGCGCGATCGCGCATGCGCTCGCCCCGGTTGTCCTGGTTCTTGCCCTGCTCGCCCCGTCCGTGGGGGAGGATGGCTGCCGCATCCGTCGTGGGGATCTTCCGTCCGTAACCGTCTCGCATGGTGGCCTCCGTGTTGTCGGGCCCGGCTGCGCAGGAAACGTCGGGCCCTAAGCGAGGTTCCACGACAACGGCGGTCCGGTCATCATTCAGATGAGCGAATGGCCGGCACCTCCCAGAAGCACGCGCGCCCTGTCCCTGGCGGCCTGCTTCACCAGCCGTCGAATGTCGCATCGACCAGCAGCCTCGCGGCTGACGCCGCCCCGTCGGTGCGGATCGCGCCCGCCAKGGTGGCTGCTCTGGCACCGGTTTCAGGCCTCAGGGCTGTACCGAGCCCCGCCGACAGCGACGCGAAGGTCGGAGTCGGGCCATCGTGCGCAGCTCCGATGCCGAGTTCGGTCACCCTGGCAGCCCAGTGAAACTGGTCCACCGCTTGGGGGACAACGACCTGAGGCGTGCCGGCCCGGGACGCCGTCGTCGTCGTACCCGCCCCGCCATGATGGACAATGGCGGCCACGCGACCGAACAGGGCCTGCTGGTTCACCTCGCCGATGGCAAGGCAGTCGGCGCCGTCGTCGATCAAGCCCAGGTCGGCCCAGCCCCGGGCGACGAGAGCACGGCGGCCCTGCGCGCGGATCGCCTCTATGGCGACACGGGCGCTGTCGTTGGGGACGCGCATGCTGCCAAAGCCGACATAGACGGGCGCTGCGCCGGCATCCAGGAACGCCACCAGATTCGCCGGGAGTGGTCTTTCGTCCGGCAATATCCATGCCGCGGTTCGGATGACAGGAAGCGCTCCGGGCGTCACTTCGGGACACAGGGTCGGGTCCGCTGCCACCAAGGGCCGACCGGTGAACAGGAAGGCCGGGAGGTCCTCCACCGGCGGCAGGCCGATCGACGCCCGATGGGCGTTGATCGGCGCGCCGACCTGCGCGTGCCAGCCCTGGGCGTCCAGCAAACTCGGACAGAAGATCGCGAACCGGTGAGGGACGGCGACCGTCTCGGACACCGACCGCGCGACGAAATGCAACATGCCGCTCGCGACGAGCATGTCACAGCCCTCGGCTGCCTCGGCGAGGGTGTCATAGGTCGCTGCGATGAACCCGGCCACGAAGGCGTCGACGCTCACGACCCGCTCCTCCGCGGTCGAGGGTTGCTCCGCCCATGCGCGCCACGATTTGCGGAAGGGTACCAACGGGATGCCGGCACGGGCCAGCAGCGTTGCGAACTCCGCGTCCGGCGGCGCGCATAACSGCACCTCGAGGCCGAGTGCCCGCAACTCCACCGCCAGGGCCACGATCGGTTCAACGTCGCCGCGCGACCCGTAAGTCGATAATAGGATACGCATTTCGCTATTCCCTTTCCCCATGGTTCAGGTCGAGGGCAGCGTTCATAGGGGGTGACCGGCGTCTTGCCGCAAGCCCCCAGGCACGCTATAGCGTTGGAATGGCAAGGAGCGGCGACGCTCCTTTTTTGTTGCCTTCTCCATGAATGAACGAGGTTTTCGCGACGCGGCGAGGCGCTGCTCCGCAGCGGCGGAGCGGCCACAACGTCCCGTCGCAGGACGGCTTCCCCCCAATCGCTGACAACCTGTCGAAGCGGCATGGCTGGCGAGCAGCTCAGCCAAGACCCTGACAGCCGGGTTCCTTCGCCATGGCCAAAAGCCCCGGCGGCGTGGAACAGGCCGGCGGCCAATACGTTGGTCAGGCAGCAAGCGCGCCCGATCAACCGGCGTCGGCGGGGATCAGAACTAGGAGGACGGAATGGGACTTTTTTCCAAGGACATCAAGACGATGGACGATCTCTTTGTCCACACGCTTCAAGATATCTATTACGCGGAGAAGCAGATCCACAAGTCGCTGCCGAAGATGATCGACAAGGCCACGGACCCGCAGCTGAAGCAGGGGCTGACCGCGCATCGCGGCGAAACCGAAGGTCATATCAAGCGGCTGGAACAGGTCTTCAAGCAACATGGCGCGGAGGCGAAGGGCGTGGATTGCCCGGCGATCGACGGCATCCTCGAGGAAGCCGACGAGGTTCTGGGTGAGGTCGCCGACAAGCAGGTGGTCGATGCCGCGATCATCGCCTGCGCGCAAGCCGTCGAACACTACGAGATCACGCGCTACGGCACCTTGACGGCCTGGGCCAAGCAGCTTGGCCGCAACGACTGCGCCACCCTGCTGCAGCAGAATCTCGACGAGGAATTCGCGGCCGACAAGAAGCTCAGCAAGCTCGCCGAATCCGGGATCAACCGCAAGGCAGCGTAGCCGATCCCGCGCCCTGACCGGTCCCGCCGGGTCACCCGATCCGGCGGAGCTGGGGCGTCCTCCCTGCAGACGGCACCTCGCGACGAGCGCGATCGGCAATCCCGCTATTTATAGGCGATCGCGGCGCTCGACGGGCCGGCCAGCGCCATGGTCTCGAACCTCCGGAAACCGACCTCGCGGCACCAGCCCTCGAAGTCGGCAGCGGAATAGTCGAAGGCATCGCCGAACTCGATCAGCATGTTGAGGGACATCGTCAGGCCGAAGGCATTTTCGCGCCTCGCATTGTCGATGAGGGCCTCGATCACCACGAAGGCGCCGCCCGGCGGCAGGGCGTCATAGGCTTTGCGGATCAGCGCCTTCTTCTTCTCCAGGTTCCAGTCATGCAGGATCATCCCCATGGTGATGACATCGGCCCTGGGCAGAGCATCGGCGAAGAAGTCGCCCCCCAC
>NZ_JBFTLD010000377.1:0-5135 GCF_056396265.1 Allobosea sp. 05T422_2
GGCCAACGCAGCCGACATCCTCCTCAACCTCACCGAAAGGCGAGAGCCTCTGGTGATCACGCAGAATGGCGGCCAACGCAGCCGACATCCTCCTCAACCTCACCGAAAGGCGAGAGCCTCTGGTGATCACGCAGAATGGCGAGGCCAGGGCGGTGCTCCAGGACGTTGCCTCCTTTGAACAGACGCAAGAGACGCTCGCGCTGTTGAAGCTGCTTGCCATCGGCAATCAGGATGTCGATGCAGGCAAGACCAAGCCGGCTCGCGCTGTCGTCGAAAGACTGCGCGGAAAAGCGGCGGATCGTCGATGAAGGAGGGCCTCTTTGAGGTCGAGCTGACGCAAGGCGCGGAGGATGATCTCGAAGCCATTCACTACTACCTGGCTGAACACCGTTCAATGGAAGCGGCTGAGTGCTTGCTCGATGCGTTCATTGAAAGGATCTCCACACTGGAGCGTTACCCGGAACGGGGCAGCTTCCCCAAGGAACTTGAGGCGTTAGGTGTTCGGGAATTCCGGCAGATTCTGCTCGATCCGTATCGCCTAATCTACCGCGTAATTGGCAGCAAAGTCGTCATCTTCGTCATCGCTGACGGCCGCCGCGACATGCAGGCTTTGCTTGAACGCCGCCTACTTGGCCGGTGATCACGAACCTGCTCCCAGGTTCTCGATCGCTGTTGCGCTGAGCGCGAACGGACGAGTTGGAGCCGGGGCCAGCATCTCGGCCCGGGAATGCTCATCTAAAACCATCAATCGAGCTACACCGCAGCCAAGTAGCCGATGAGCCGCTATCGAAGGGGCGTCTAGACGCAGAACACATCCACACCGCGCATTGCGCGCACGGATCCCGGCATTGGTGCGCAAATCTAATCGTCACTGCGAAATGCACGGCGTACATCCAGAGAAGTCCTCTGACCTGGATCGGCATTTCGCTAGTTTCTCGCCAGCATTTCGCCGATCTTCCGTCCGAGCTTTTCCAGGCCGAAGGGCTTGGTGATCATATCCATGCGGGTCAGCCAGAAAGTCGGTTGCGGTTGACCGCATTGGCTGCATAGCCGGTGATGAATAGCCCCTTGAGATCCGGCATCTGGCCTTGCGCAATCTCTGCAAGCTGACGACCGTTCATCCCGGGAAGTCCGACATCGGAGATCAACAGGTCGATATGCGGGTTTGCCCTCAGCGATTCGATCGCGGCGACGCGCTGCACGGGCGTTGCATGCGGACAGTGATGCGGGGCTGGTCTGCGGTCGTGAATCCTGCGCTCGCCGCGCTGCCGATGCCGGCGAAGCCAAGACAGCTAGGCCCGTTCCCTAGCCGATCGGTTTCGTCGTGAAGAACGGATCGAAAGCCTTTTCAATCACGTCCGCGAACATGCCGACATCGGTGTCGCGCACTGTGATCGCAACAAAATCTTGGCTCCCGTGAATAGGCAGCCCGGCGACTTCACCCGGCGCAAGGGTCAGGTTCTGTGCTTCGATAGTGAGCCTTCCGGCATAGCGCTTATTTATTCCACGGAACAGAGGGCGCAAGTMAGTGCAATCCCAAGTCGGGTGAAGTCGTCACTGCCCAAGTAAGTTGATGCAGTTAGCGATTAGACTTGCGCCCTGCGGGCGCGCAGAGGGCGGAGAGCGCCGAACCCAACGTTGTCCCGAGCCCACTCACAATATCGATTTACCGCTTCTTAACCACGGCGGGCGCCATTCTAAGGGGTCCAGAAGAGTTGGGGGGCTCGAAAAGGACCGTGACCATGCAACTGCTCGATGGTGAGCGACCCGTCGTAGATCAGTTCGTCGGCCTGCCAGTAGCCTTTGTCGAACGCCAACTGATCCTAGCCACGCTCCGGGAAACCGGCGGCAACCGCACCCACGCCACCTCGCTACTCGGCATCGCCATCCGCACGCTGCGAAACAAAATAACTTCGTACGCAGCGGACGGCTACACCGTGCCGGAACCTGCGCATACAGAAGCACAATGAGCCCCCGATGTCCGTTGCCTCATTGAATGGCGTCGCCGCAGCAGATCTGGTCTCCTCAGCAACAATGGCCGGCCTACTGCGCTGCCTGGTGCAGAAAGGCCTATTGGAAGCAGCCGACGTCAGGGAGATTTACGAAATTGCCCTTCTCATTCTTGAACAGCAGCAAGGAGCGGTGCCGGAAGCAGTAGCAACCTTCCAGGCCGCCCGATCCGCAATTGAACGGAACCTGGGATAGCCATTCGGCCCAAGCAGAGCGCCTTCATCCGCTAACCGCCCAAAGATCGCCAGTTCGTGCGATCAGGGCTGAGGACAAGATCGTCAGCGAGGGGAGCCGGCAGGGGCAGAACTCGGACCGAGTTCCTCGAAGCGCAGGAAAGTCCGCCAACTATGCTGTAGGCTCTACTGTTCCCACCTGATCAAAAAGAGGCCGCCCGTTGGCGGCCGAGTGGAGGGGAACGCCGCGTGGAGGTGTCGCCGCGCCCCCTATTGTTACTCGCTCGCGAGGTAGCAGCAAGGTCGGCATGAGACAAAAGGCGTAGAACCAGTTAGCGAAGCGATAAACGTGCACCTTAGGATATTGCCAAGTTGAAGCACCGAGCGTCGCCGGATCTCGGGAGGGCGGCGTTCGTCACTCCTCAGAACTTGCGCGGTACAAGCGGGCCAACCTCACGTACGATTCTGGTCAAGCGGCTACACCGCAAGCAGATGCTGCCCCTCTTCTCGAAGCTGCCTCCTTGCCTGATCGGCGTGGAGGCCTGCGGAACGGCGCATCACTGGGCACGCACGCTCGCCAACATGGGCCACAAAGTGCGGCTGATTCCTCCGTCCTACGTGAAGGCCTACATCAAGCGCGGCAAGAGCGATGCGCTCGACGCCGAAGCGATCTGCGAAGCCGTCCACCGTCCGACGATGCGGTTTGTGCCGGGCAAGACGGTGGAGCAACAGAGTGTGCTCATGACTCATCGCGCCCGATCCCTGCTCGTGCGCCAGCGCACCATGTTGGCCAATGCCGTGCGCGGGCATCTGGCGGAGCTGGGCCTCGTCGCCAACCCCGGTATCGCCCATCTTGCGAGGCTCGCCGAGCAGGCGCTTGCCGACAAGGATGCGCTGCCATCCTATGCTCGATCCGCTCTGGAGATATTGATCCGCCAGATCGTGACGATCAGCAGCGGCGAGATTGCAGTCCTCGACCAACAGCTCACCGCCTGGCATGCCGAGAGCGAAACTAGTCGCAGGCTCGCCGCCATCCCTGGCCTCGGCGTGATCACGGCCACGGCAGTGCCGCAGCCGTAACCGATCCCGACCAGTTCCGGACTGACTCCGCCGCAACACTCCTATCTAGATTGCTACCCGTAAAATCGGCCCGAGGGTTGCTTCCCACGGGGCGAAGTTGGCAATCAAATGCGCGTGGCATTGATGGAAATACCGGTCCGCGGGAAGAGGCTACCTCGTGAATAACGTGGCCTTACAAACCGCCAGATGCTTATAAAATCGCGTCTTTATTCATTGGCCGATCAACGAATGCCGTCTGATTTCTTCCAAGATGGGTAGGAGGCGGCATTTGAGCCGTAACATTCGGTGAGTCCGAAGTGCCGACGAGAGGCAAAACGGCCTCTTCGCGCTTCAACCGGTTGAACATTTCAGTAATCGGGTTATGTGGCCGAGAGGTCGGCACGTTTGGCTGCATCCTCATTCTTCCTGAATTAATGGCAGGGGCTCCATTAGCAATCGGCAGGCGGGCGACCGTTTGACTGATCGAACCTCATCGAGGATGTTTCACAGCGGTAAATGAAAGCTTACACAGTGAGAAACATTAACAGTACTTGAAACGACACCCGGGGAAGTTGCGGATCACAATGTGGCAGATTAATGGTGGGCCATATAAAGTATATCTGTCGTCCCGCAACAGCGTGTGTGATTGTACCTGCAGCCGAGAAAAAGCACGGGGCTAATAATAATCTCGGGGGGAACGCCGCTCTGCGGGAGAAGGTTGCTGTTCGGGAGGACAGCAGCCGCTTTCCTGCCCATTATAGCCGGAAATTAGATGCGAGCAGCATCAGGCTCGCAAGGGGGGAACCATACAACATGAGATGTCAGCCCGTTATCTCGGCCGGCTTAATCGGCTTCACTGTATCCATTTGCCTCGCGACTAATCCAGCCACTGCGCAATCCGCCAAGCCGCCCGCGCAAGTCAAAGTCACGAATGCCCGCCTCGTGCCGGTCGTCTCCCTGGAAATCACTACCCCGGGTGATAAGCCGCGGCTTATTGCGAAGCTCTCCAAGCCGCTCGCCGCCGGTAAGAGCATTGCGCTCAAGCTCAACAAGCCGGCGGGTTGCAACTACTCCGTCCTCGCCAAGTTCAGCGACGAGGTCGAGAGCGACAATGAGGGCATCGATCTTTGCCGTGAGAAATCGATCCGACTGACGGATTGAGACCGGAAGGATTGCAATACCGAACGCCCCCTACGCAAGTGGGCGGGGCAGTTCGTCTCTTCGATCACCTTATAAGGACGCCGAGCGGATTACGTTGCCGATCGACACACTCATGCACCCGCGGCGCCAACCGTCATTCCCCCACATACATAGAGTGTCTGTCCGGTGACAAAGCCGCTTCGCTGATCAAGGAGGTATGCTACCGAATGGGCCACGTCCTCCGGTTCGCCCATTCGACCAACCGGGATGCTATCGATAATCGCTTGCGTTGCAGGACTTTCTCTCGGATTGGCGCGCTCGAACAGCTCTGTACGAATGGGACCAGGCCCGACACTATTAGCGGTGATCCGGTGACACCCCAGTTCGAGAGCCCAGACTTTAGCCATACCAATCAGACCAGCCTTGGTTGCGGCGTATGCACTCCGAAGCTCCTTACCAAGGGCCGCACGCGAAGAGATGTTCACGATCCGACCAAATCCAGCATCCTTCATGCCTGGCAAGACCGCTTGAAGGCACTGAAGAGCACAACGTAAATTCAGTGAAACTGCCATATCCAACTCGGCCAGCGTCTGGGTTTCGACGCTACTCGGGAAGACCGCCCCGACATTGTTCACAAGCCTTGTAATCGGACCACCTCGCAGAGCTTCTGTAAGGGCTTCTGTAATGGGCCTTTGATCGTCAAGTCCCTCTGAACGATATCTCGTCGCCAGGATCATGCTTCTGTCCGTGGTC
>NZ_JBFTLD010000378.1:0-5129 GCF_056396265.1 Allobosea sp. 05T422_2
CGCCATGTCCGCCGGCAACCATGCACAGGCCGTCRCCTATCACGCGCKCCGCTTCGGCATTCCGGCGACCATCGTGATGCCGGAGACGACGCCGCTGGTGAAGGTCGAGAACACAAGGGCCCATGGCGCCCGCGTCGTGCTCTATGGCGAAACGCTCTACGAATCGGCCGTGCGCGCCCGCGAGCTGGCGCAGGCCGAGACCCTGGTCTTCGTGCATCCCTATGACGATGCCGCCGTGATGGCGGGCCAGGGCACGATCGCGCGCGAAATGCTGGCCGATGCGCCCGATCTCGACGTGCTGATCATCCCGCTCGGCGGCGGCGGGCTGATGGCCGGCAACGCGATTGCGGCCAAGGCCCTGAAGCCGGAGATCGAGCTGATCGGCGTCGAGGCCGAGCTCTATCCCTCCTTCTACAACGCCGTGAATGCCGAGGACCGGCCGATCGGTGGCGCGACCCTGGCCGAAGGCATCGCGGTGAAGACGGTCGGCGAACTGACCTTGCCGATCGTCTCCAGCCTGGTCTCCGATATCGTCCTTGTCGGCGAGGACCTGATCGAGCGCGCGGTCAATGCCTATGCCAGCCTGCAGCATTCGCTGGCCGAGGGCGCCGGCGCCGCGGGGCTCGCCGCAATGCTGAAGGAGCCGGAGCGCTATCGCGGMAAAAAGGTCGGCCTCGTGCTCTGCGGCGGCAATATCGACACGAGGCTGCTCGCCGCGATCATGGTGCGCGAGCTGGAGCGCGAGGACCGCATCGCCGCCTTCCGCCTCACCGCCAGCGACCGGCCGGGCCTGCTCGGCAAGGTCGCGAGCCTGCTCGGCGACCACGGCGCCAACATCCTCGAGGTCAGCCATGGCAGGCTCTTCCTCGACGTGCCGGCCAAGGGCGTGACGCTCGACGTCACCGTCGAGACGCGCGGCGAGAGCCATACGCGCGCCATCGAGGAGGCGCTGCGGGCCAATGGCTTCCAGCCGCGCCGTATCTTTCCGCGTGGCCTTGCGGAACAAGACCGCTGATCAAACATTATGGCGGCGGAGCGCACCACCACCGGATGCGCCCCCCGGAACAAAGGATCTCGACCTTCGATGAGCGAACGCAGCTATCAGCAACCCGCGATCACGCCGATCGAGCAGCGCCCGCTGCAGAATGTCAGCGGCGTGCTGGGGTCGCGCCTGTTCGCCTGGATCGGCGACATCATCGCCCTGTTCATTCTGGGCTGGCTCGTGGTCGCGCTCCTGATCTTCCTCGGCCTCGTCACCTTCGGCGCGACCTGGCTGCTCCTGCCGATCGCGACGGTGGCGACTGCGCTCGGCTATGCGGCGCTKACCATCGGCGGCCGGAAACAGGCGACCTGGGGYATGCGCATGGCGGGCCTCAGGGTCGAGACCGTCAATGGCGGCCGTCCCGACGGGCTCGCAGCCGCCGTCCACGCCCTGCTGTTCTATGTCGCGGCAGGCACGGTCGCGCTCTKGGTGCTCGATATTCTCTGCGGTTTGGTGCGCGATGACCGCAGGCTCGGCCACGACATCCTGACGGGACTGGTCGTCGTTCGCGCCTGATCGTCATCGCAACTCTTGTTGCCGGCTGCGCTGCTGCTACACTCGTGGTTCAGGTCGTTTCCGGAGCGATACGAACGTGACGCGCCCGTTGCGGGATGCCCCGCAATTCTATCTGACGTCACCGACCTCCTGCCCGTATCTGCCCGGGCGGGAGGAACGCAAGGTGTTCACCCACCTTGTCGGCGGGCGAGCGCGCGACCTCAACGACGTGCTCTCGCAAGGCGGCTTCCGGCGCTCGCAGAGCATCGCCTATCGGCCCGCCTGCGAGACCTGCCGCTCCTGCGTCTCCGTCCGCGTCTGCGTCGACGACTTCCGGCCGTCGCGCGGTTTCCGGCGCGTGCTCGCGCGCAATTGCGACCTGATCGGCGAGGAGCTGCCGCCGGAGCCGCGCTCCGAGCACTACTCGCTGTTCCGCAGCTATCTCGACGAACGCCATCCCGATGGCGGCATGGCCTCGATGTCGGCCCTCGATTTCGCGATGATGATCGAGGACACGCATGTCGAGACCAACCTGATCGAGTACCGCCGGCGCGGCCCCGATAGCGGCTTCACCGGGCGCGGCGTCGGCGATCTTTTTGCCATGGCCCTGACCGACCGCCTGAATGACGGGCTTTCCATGGTCTATTCCGTGTTCGACCCGATGCTGGAGCAGYGCTCGCTCGGCACCTTCATGGTGCTCGACCATATCGAGCGGGCCCGCAAGCTCGGCCTGCCCTATGTCTATCTCGGCTATTGGGTCGATGGCTCGCCCAAGATGGCCTACAAGGCCCGCTTCCTGCCGCAGGAGCGCCTCTCGCCCCAGGGCTGGGAACGGGTCGACTCGAACACCTAAACCGTTTGAAACGCATCGTCGAGGCGCGAAAAACGCGCTTGCGGCCCCTGCTCCCGGCCGGCACCTTGGCCGCAATGGCAGCGCGTCCCGGCGCGACGAAGCCCTGATACGGAGGAAGCCTTGAGCGATCAACTGACCGAGCGGCTGGAACGCTGCTATACCGGCATCATCCACGATGTCATGCGCGCGATGGGGCTGAAGGAGTTCACGCTCCCGTCCGATCTGAGGCCCCTCCTGCCCGGCCAGAAGCTCGCCGGCCCGGCCTTCACCGTCGAGGGCAAGACCGATCCGGATTTCGACGCGCATGAAACCCTGCTCGGCTGGACCGGCCTGCTCTCGCGCGCCAARCCCGGCCATGTCTGGGTCTGCCAGCCCAATACCGACGAGGTCGCGCTGATGGGCGAGCTTTCGGCCGAGACGCTCAAGAACAAGGGCGTGCGCGGCTGCGTCATCGACGGCCTGTCGCGCGATACCGAGTTCATGGTCGACATGGGCTTCCAGGCCTATTTCCGCGCCTATACGCCACGCGACATCGTCGGATTCTGGATGCCGAAGACGATCGACGAGCCGATCAAGATCGGCTCGGTCTGGATCCGGCCCGGCGACTACATCCTCGGCGACCGCGACGGCATCGTGCGCATTCCCGTCGAAGTGATCGAGGAGGTGCTCGAGAAGGCGGAGACGGCGATCTCGGCCGAGAACAAGGTCCGCACCGCGATCCTCGCCGGCACGGACCCGCAGGAAGCCTATCTCCAGTTCGGCAAGTTCTGATCGCTTGCGGCCTGCCTGCCCGGTCGCGCGGACTGACGCGGCCGGCTCCTCCAAGGAGTTAAGCCCATGGCTCAGCACGATCCCCGGCTCATCCTGCTCGATCCGCGCGACAACGTCTTTGTCGCGCGGATGAGGCTCGCCGCCGGCGAGACCGTGGAAACCGGCGCGGGCCCGGCCGTGCTCGACCGTGATATCGCGCTCGCCCACAAGGTCGCGCGAAAGCCGATCGTCACCGGCGAAAAAATCCTGAAATACGGGGCGCCGATCGGCGTGGCGACCGAAGCGATCGCGCCCGGCCAGCATGTCCATGTTCAGAACATGAAGAGCGACTACACCCCGACCTATCATCTCGAAGACGAGCGCAAGGCGGGAGCCGTCCAATGAACGACATGCGCGGCTATCTCCGGTCCGACGGGCGCAAGGGCATCCGCAACACAATCGCCGTCGCCTATCTCGTCGAATGCGCGCATCACGTCGCGCGCGAGATCGCCCTGCCCTGGCGCGAGAACGGCGTCCATGTCATCGGCTTTCCCGGCTGCTATCCCAATGGCTATGCCGAGAAGATGATGGAGCGGCTCTGCACCCACCCCAATGTCGGGGCCGTGCTGCTGATCTCGCTCGGCTGCGAGAGTTTCAACAAATATGCGCTCGAGCGGGTCGTGCGCGCCTCGGGCCGGCCGGTGAAGACCATCATCATCCAGGGCACGGGCGGCACGCGCAGCTCGATCAAGGAAGGGCGCGCCTGGATCGAGGCCGAGCGCGCGCATCTCGACGAGCAGGAGACCGTGCCGATGGCGCTCAGTGAGCTCGTCGTCGGCACCGTCTGCGGCGGCTCGGACGGCACCTCGGGCATCACCGGGAACCCTGCGGCGGGGCGCGCCTTCGACCTGCTGATTTCCGAGGGTGCCGCATGCATCTTCGAGGAAACCGGCGAGCTGATCGGCTGCGAACACATCATGGCGGCGCGCGCCGTGACACCGGAACTCGGCGAGGAGCTGGAGAAATCGGTCGCCAAGGCGGCCCGCTACTACGCGACGCTCGGCTATGGCTCCTTCGCCGCCGGCAATGCCGAGGGCGGATTGTCGACGATCGAGGAGAAGTCGATGGGCGCCTATGCCAAATCCGGGGCCTCGCCGATCTCGGGCCTGATCAAGCCCGGCGACATCCCGCCCCATGGCGGGCTCTATTTGCTCGATGTCGTGCCCGATGGCGAGGTGCGGTTCGGCTTCCCCAACATCAACGACAATGCCGAGATCGCGGAGCTGATCGCCTGCGGCGCCCATTGCGTGCTGTTCGTCACCGGCCGCGGCTCGGTCGTCGGCTCGGCKATCTCGCCGGTGGTCAAGATCTGCGCGAACCCGGAAACCTATCGCCGGATGGCCGACGACATGGATGTCGATGCCGGGCGGATCCTCGAGGGCCGCGCTGGGCTCGACGAGGTCGGCCGCGAAATCCGCGACCTCGTCATCTCCTTGGCCAAGGGCGGGAGCACCAAATCGGAGGAGCTCGGCCACCAGGAGTTCATCCTGACCTATAAGAGTTTCGAACCGCTCGGCCCGGCTTGCCTGCCAGCGGCGTGACGAGGGAGCGTGGGCGGTTCGTGCCCGATGGGGCACCATGGCACTGCCTAAGCTGCCGAAAGGGTTTAAACCGCTGATATAGTGTATGTTTCTTAGCGTATACTGTTACACATCGACCCCGAAAGAGCTCCAAAACCGCCGAAAACGGGGCAACGTCAGGGAGGATCGACTACCGGATCACCAGAACAGGGATAGTCGTACTTGCCAGCACCTCCAACGTCTGGCTCCCAAGCACGACCCTCTGCACGCCACGCCGGGCATGAGTAGACATCACGACGAGATCACAGCCGTTGAGCTTGGCCAATCGCACGATTGCCGCAGCTTGAGAAACATCGGCCTCGTGTTCCAGAGTTACCGTGACGCCCTGTTCGGAAGCGCTTTGCTCAAT
>NZ_JBFTLD010000379.1:0-5093 GCF_056396265.1 Allobosea sp. 05T422_2
GCAGACCCCAAGCATCGGGATCCCAAGGGCGTCGGCCTCCCGGATCAGGTCGTGCTCGCGATTGATGAATGGGATGTCCTCATAGGCACCATGAGGACTGCCGGAGAGGAAGATGCCGTCATATCCGGCCAGGGTTTGGGGGAAGTCACCGTTGAAAACCCAGCGAGCATCGACATCGAGCCCCCAGGACTCGAAGCGTTCGGGCAGCTTCGCCACAGACTCCTGCTTGGGGCCATTCTGGAGGAAAAGCATGCGTCCGCTCATAACGTCGATCCTTGGTTCTTCTGGTCTTCGCGTGGGCCCAACGCCGGTTCGCGCGCTAGCGTGCCGGCGAGCAAGTCGAGGATTCCCTGGCGGGCATTGTCGATATGAACGGTCATGGCGCGGGCCGCCGCGTCGCCGTCGCCTTGCTCCAATGCTGTGACAATCGCGAGGTGCTCACCCTTTCCCGGGTCGAAGCGACGGGGGATGCGAGATAGCCCGAACATCCGGGTGCGCTCGCGGAGATCCTTGACCAGCCGCGCCATCATCCGGTTGCCGCTGGCCTCGGCGATCGACAGATGGACCAGGTCATCGACGGTCCAATGGCGATCGTGAGAGACCTCGCGGGGATCGACCATTCCCTCGATGGCGGCGCGCAAATCGGCCAGCCGACGTGCCGTCATACGACCCGCAGCAAGCCGCGCAGTCTCGGCTTCGATGAGGCGGCGTGTCGCGAGAATCTCCATCACATCCTCGAACGACACGCTTTGTACGGTGAGTATTCGCTTATCGCGCCGCAGATAGCCTTCTCCAGCGAGGCGCCCGAGCGCCTCGCGAACCGGTGTCCTGGAGAGCCCGAGCTGCTCGGCAAGCTTACGGTCCTGGACCACTGTGCCGCCCGGCAATTCGCCGGCGAATATCATGCGGCGGATCTCCTGCATGGCGCGCGCCGCAAGCGATTCTTCGGGGAGTGTTTGTTGGGCCGGTGAGGTAATCTGCATAAGGCATACTTTTGGTATACCAAGCTTGAGTCAAGCGGACCGCTGCAAAAATGAGCGGCACCCGCGCCTACATTTCGACCAATCTCTTGAGATTGATGGCAGATCACCGGGCATCCGGGCGGTCGACCTCTGTCGCTGTCCGTGGAAGCCGATCGGACGCGGTGATTTCGGGCGCCTTCAGCGTGGGGGCGCCTCCCACCGGGAAAACGGCTTGCTCGCCCTGACGTTGCCCCAAGGTTTAACCATCCGTGAGTTCGTTTCCGGCGGTTTTAGGCCCCGTTCGGGCAGGTGAGGCGACGGGCTCTGGCGCTGGGATTTGTCAAACACGGGACCACGCGACTGGATCCCGCGCTCGCGCCGACGGCTAATATTCAGTTGGGAACACATCAACCTTACCGGCATCTACGCTTGGGACTCTGAGCACCAGACGCCCGAAGGTTTCAGATCGCTCAGGCTGCCAGCACTAACCCGACGGGTAGGGGCAGTTTCTGTCGGTGTTCAGTCTCGCCAGCCTGCGCCACCTGCCCGACCTGGAAAAGCTCGAGGACGCGGGCCTGCTGAGCAAGGACAGGCTGCTGGCTGAGGCGGTTTCGATTGGCGTTGGCGATGAGGGAGAGGGCGAGGCGGAGCTGACGACCTCCCCTTTGATGACCCGGACCGGGCGGTTGGAAGTGATCCTCCGCTCTGAGCCGAGATCGTTCGCCGTAGACGAATGCGACGCGATCACACGTAATCTGCGCGAACTCGACCGCCGACGAGGATCGATCGCCCGATTGATGCATCAGCCTGTTCGCCCATGCGAAGATCGCGACGACCTAAGCCATGGCCCGACACCGCACCCACAACACCTGATTTCAAGCGCCAGGTGGCCAGGACTACATGGCTGGCTAGACGCTCCATAGCCTCGCTCGCCGACAGCTACCTAGCCCGGATGCGTTCCCGGTGGGCCGTGTAGAGTCCGCTCGCCGCGATCACCGCTCCTCCGAGGAAGGTCATGGCCTCGGGGACGGCCCCGAATATGGCGAAGGAGAGCAGGGCGGCGGAGGCGAGCTGCACGTACGAGAACGGGGCGATCGTCGATGCGGGGGCCTTCTTGAAGGCGAGGATGACCAGCCAGTGACCGATGGTCGAGAACAAGCCCATGGCCACGCCGATCCCGATCTCCCGCAGTGTCAAAGGGTGCCAGGAGAAGGCCACGCCCACGGACAGCACCGCAAAACCGATGAGCGCGGACCAGGCCATCGTCACCTCCGACCGCTCGGCATGCATCTTCCGCGTCACGATCGCGGCCACCGCCCAGCACATGGCGGCTCCCATCGGAAGAAGAGCCGCCAAGCTGAACCCAGCCGTGCCCGGTCGCACGACGATGAGCACGCCTGCAAAGCCGACCGCTGCCGCTGCCCAGCGGCGAAGGCCCACCTTCTCGCCGAGCAATGGGATGGACAGGGCCGTGATGAATATGGGCGATATGAAATTGATGGCGGTTGCCTCCGCAACGGGAAGCTGCGTGAGGCCCAATATGAAGAGCATCGCGGAGCCAGCCACTGCGAGGCCACGAAGAGTCTGCATGCCGGGCGAGGCGGCCACGAGGGCGCGCCTGCCGCTCATAGCGAACGCGGTCGGCACAACCAGAATGACGAATACGAGATAGCGCAACCAGGCAACCTGCACGCCGGGAAGGTTTGCCGTCAGGAGTTTCGCCGAGACATCACCGGCGGCGAAGAACAATGTGCTCGCCAGGATGAGACCTATGGCGAGGAGGGTGTTGTMTGCGGGTAACGAGATAGCGGGGGGACGGGTAGGGKGCTTCCTTATCGAGACGTCAGAGGAATAGGCATCGCAATCGGCCGCGGTGGCAGCTGCAGACGGGGGTGACATATCGATCCGATCGGGAATTTCGATCTGGCGGCGCGCCATATCCTTGGTTCAAGCAAGACGCATGATCGTGATCAAACTATGAATTCGCGTCGCGATCGCCGAGCGAAGAAGCCCTACCCGCCATGTGAAATTTGCATGCGATGTGGTCCTCCGTCGTCGCGCCCTGCCTTCCCGATGGGGGCCCCTTACTTGCATCCGCGCGATCCCGAAGCCGAACCACGGCGATGCATGACGGGCGGGTAGCTCCACATCCGCCAAGGCTGCCGGCATCCGATCAACTGAAGACCGGTGGAGGGGGCTCGGCGCTCAAAAGTAAAGGCAGCGTCCTTACGTCCGACATACCGTCGAGATTACCGAGCCTATCGACKAGATCGGACGCCTTGGCTGTCGGGAGCGTCAAGGTGAGGAGTTCCATGACCTTGGCGCGTAGCCGCGCGTCCGGAAGTGGATTGTCAGGCGAACCGAGGGTGGGTCCACATGGGCCTGATAACCCGCTCCCGAACGGCCTCTGCGCCTCTTGGTGGACGGTCGCAAACGCGCAAAGTCGGGGCAGCCATCCGCCGTGCTTACGGTTTCTTTTGAATGATTTAGGCCGATGTCTGAGAGGACGTGCGGCCGTGGCTCCGAGCGGATAATGATGTATTCGCTACTAGGGCGCGCCGAATTAATCGCCCCCATTCGGGATCGGAGGCATTTGTATGACTCCGTCGGCTGACCAATCGACCGGGTCAGCAACAGGATGATTGGCCGACTGGGTTCAGGGCATGACTTTCGCGAGAAACCGAATTCGATCGACCAAGACTGGGTAGGTTTGCGCTTCCGAACATGAAGGCGACCGGTTCAGGCCCTGACGCCCGCCGGCAGTTAACGTGCCAATGCCAGCTCGACTCAAATCACTCCCCCCAACGCATGCGGTTGAGGAACAGACTTTCGTTCGGCGTCGGGGTGAACTGCAGTGGCTTGGCGGCGCCATAGCCGACGACGGTCTGGTAAAGAGGCACGACGGGCAGTGTCGCTGCAACAATTTCATGGATCTTGCGATAGTCGGCCAATCGTGCCGCGGGGTCGAGCGTCGCGCGCGCGCGGTCGAGCAGCCCGTCGATCTCCTTGTTCTCGACGATCGTCCACCCATTGCCGGAGTGGAAGAGTTGGTACAGCGCACCGTCCGCGTCTTGGCAAGCGCAGGAGGAGCGGCTGATGGCGAGGATGGGAGAGTCGATGGGTCCGCGCTGGGTCCGTTGAAGGAAGCTCGGCGTGTCGACCAAAGTGATGGTCACCTCGAACCCGACATCGCGCAATTGCTGTTGGATCGCCTGGACGACGCGCTGATCGAAGAAGGGCGCGGTGGTCAGCGCAAACGGCACTTTGGCTGCAGCCCCGGCCTCGGCGACAAGCGCCTTGGCGCGCGCCGGGTCGTAGGTGGGGCCGGCGATGCCCTCGGCCCAGCCAAAATGTGCCGGCGTCAACATCTGCGCGATGGGCTTCTCCTGCCCGCCCAGAATGCCGTCGATGATGCCCTGTTTGTCGACAGCTCGCGCCACGGCTTCGCGAATCTTGGGGTTATCGAAGGGGGGCTGGTTCGGATTGAGGCGCAGATAGGCGAGGCGCTCGGTTAGGGCCGTCAGGGGCTTAACCCGCTGCGACATCTTGAATTGGGCGAGTTGGTCGTTGTCGAGCCCCACGGCAAGGTCGGAGCTCCCCGCCTGCAGATTGGCGACGCGTGTCGCACCATCAGGCACGGCGCGAAAGAGCACGGTCGGGAATGGGCCCTTGGTGCCCCAATAGTCGTCGTTGCGCTTCAGGGTCACGGCAACGCCGCGCTGCCAGCTTTCGAATCGATACGGACCGCTCCCGACCGGCTTGAGATTGAAGGGGTCGTTGCCGACTTTCTCGACGACCGCCTTTGGCACGATTGAGAGCTTCACGAGCTGGGCGAGCAAAGCCGGATACGGCCCGTCGGTGACAAGTTTCACCTCCGTCGTCGAGAGGGGTACGGCTGCAACGATCTTGTCGAACTGCCCCCGCTGCGGACTCCCAAAGGATGCGTCGGTGATACGCTTGATGCTGAAGGCGACATCCTCGGCGGTGAGTTTCGATCCATCATGGAAGGTCACGTCGCCACGCAGCGTGAATAGGATTTCTGTATTGGACAGGCTGCGCCAGGAGGTGGCGATCTGAGGGATGATATCGCCCTTGTCGTCGCGGGTGACGAGATTGTCGAAGATGTTGCGG
>NZ_JBFTLD010000380.1:0-5021 GCF_056396265.1 Allobosea sp. 05T422_2
TGGTCTTCGTTACCGCCTACAACTTCGCCAAGCATCTCAAGGCGCTGCGATGGCGAACGCCCTATCAGGCCATCTGCGACGCCTGGATCAGTGACCCGTCACCCTTCAAAATCAATCCGCACCATCTCATCCCGAGACCGCACATCTAGCTGAGCGCGGTACGGGGTCCCTCAACGCCCCATCAGGAAGCTCTTGACGCGTTTGATCGCGTCATCGCGGGCTTCAGGATGTGTCCCCACCGTGACCTTGCCGGTTCCGGTCGCGGAATAGGCCACGTCGCTGCGCTCCTTCACCTCGAGGCGAGGGTGATCGAAATCATGCAGCGCGCCGGGATAAAGCACGAGTTCGATGGCTTCGCCGCGCGCCCGTGCCGCTTTGGCGAGATGGTCGCAGGGCGCTGGCGGCGTCCAGTCGTCCGCATCACCMATCAGGATGAGGGTCGGCAGCCTGGCCGAAAAGCTCGCGGACTCCGATTGGAAGCGGCAGCCCGGATAGAAGGCGATGGCGCGTGCGAAATCGGGTTGGCCGTCGGCCGGGCGCCTGTCCTTGCGGATCGCGGTCAGGACGGTGGAGCCGCCACCGGACCAGCCGAGCAGGGAGATTTCCTTGTCGCGCACATCATCGCGAGCCTGCAGCCATTGCCGTGATGCTGCCGCGTCGGCGACGCGCTCACGGCTAGCCCGAACCGTCAGTTCCTTGACGCCGCATTGTGAACCGAGCCTGCGCGAGCCGTAGCTGTCCGGCATCAGCACGACGTAGCCAGCGGCAGCCAGCCGCTCGCCCCAGTCCGAATGCCGGGCGGACAATTTGCCATTGTCGCGCCACAGGCCGCCGCAACCATGCAGGGCGACCACGGCCGGGAATGGCCCTGGACCGTTCGGGCGGTACAGCACACCGTCCAGCTGTCCTTCCTCGACCGGGATGCGAACGCGCTCATAGCCGCCCGCAGACGCGGGCGCGCACCAAAGCAGCGCGAGGCCTGTAAGGGCCATGACGTGTCGGACGAGACTGGACATCATCGGCAGGAACGCTATCACAGCTCCGAGTTATCGGATAATTCATTCCCTGAGCAACGGTTTTCGATCTTACAGATGAACATCAGCGAGCGTCCTCCCGTGCCGGGACCCGAAGCTGCCGTCGACTATGGTCACGGCGAATTCCGCGTGGTGCGCCCCGGCGCCTTCGTGCGCTGCGCCGTGACCGGCGCCCCGATCAAGCTCGACGATCTGCGTTACTGGTCGGTCGAGTGGCAGGAAGCCTATGTCTCTCCGGAGGCGGTGCTGTTGCGGCTGCGCCGCGCCGGGCGTGCCTGAGAGCCCGCCTTCACGCCATCCAGCAGGTGCGTGATCTCGCTCGGTTCGTCGAAGACGAGCGAGACCGGGACCGCCAGCAGGCGGTGCTGCTCCGCAAACGGCCAGAGTGCAGCGAGCTTTGTCATGTCCTTTTCGGTGGTCGCCACCAGGCAATCCTGCGCCGCTGCCTCGTGGATGATCTTGGCCACGTCCTCGGCCGTGTAGGCGTGGTGATCGCCGAAGGCATGTTCGGCGCGAATCTCGGCGCCGGCCTCGCGCAGGGTCGCGCTGAATTTCTCCGGCCGTCCGATCCCTGAGACGGCCAGGACGGCCTGACCACGAAGTCTGTCGGCAATCCCGGCCGACAGCGCAAGCCGCCCGCGCAGAACCGGCTTGCCGGCCTCCCGGGCCGCGGCGGCGACCCTGTCCCCTGCCTCGCCCGGGCCGATCACCAGGATCGCATCGGTCATCGCCAACTGCTCAGCCAGCGGCGCCCGCAACGGGCCGGCTGGCAGGCATAGACCGTTGCCGATCCCGCTCGCGCCATCGACGACAGCCAACCGCAGCTGTTTGGTGAGCGAGGGGTTCTGCAGCCCGTCATCCATGATGATCAGGCTTGCGCCGAACGCTTTCGCGAAGGCGGCTCCGGCCGGCCGATCGCGGGCTACCACGGTGCGGGCGGCAGAGGCCATCAGCACGGCCTCATCCCCGACGCCGTTGGCATCATGGTGACGCCTGTCCACTTCGACAGGCCCGGCGAGCCGTCCGCCATAGCCCCGCATCAGGACGAAGGGCGTTTCTCCGCGGGCTGTCGCAAGCGCGGCCAGCGCGATCGCCGTCGGTGTCTTGCCGGCACCGCCAGCAATGAAATTCCCGACACAGATCACCGGGATGCCTGCATCGGTACCGGTCTGGCGCATGCGGCGCGCGGTGAGCGCGCCGTAGAGGGAGCCGATCGGTTGCAGCAGCCGGGCAAGAAGGCTCGGCCGATGCTGCCACCAGAACGCCGGTGCGCGCATCAGCTGTCGATCTCGCGCTGGCCCAGAGCGACGCGCATCAAGAGCGGTTCGATGGCCTGTTCCGTGCGGCTCAGTGCGCCGCCGAGCTGCTTGCTGGTTTGCCCCGCCGCGCGCGCGGCCTGCCGTGCGGCTGCCGGGTCGCTGAGCCAGCGATGCACCGCGCCTGCGAGCGCCTGCACATCGGGAACTTCACGCGCACCGCCGCCTTGATCGAAGGCGGCGAAGATCTCGGCGTTGTTGTGGACATACGGCCCGTGCACCAGGGCGCAGCCGAGCTTGGCGGGCTCGATCGGATTATGTCCGCCGATCATCGGCACGAGCGAACCGCCAAGGAAGGCCACTTGCGAGAGCCGATAGAAGAGGCCGAGCTCGTTGACCGTGTCGGCGATATAGAGCTCGATATCGGGGTCCGGCATCTCTCCAGCCGCGCGCCGCGCGACGGCGACACCGTTGGCCCGGGCGAGATCCTCGATCTCCTGGCCGCGCTGAGGGTGCCGCGGAGCGATGATCGTGAGCAGCTTCGGCACATGCGGCTTGATGCCGAGATGGGCCGACAGGATCTGCTCCTCCTCGCCCGGATGCGTGCTGGCGGCGATCCAGATCGGCCGGCCGGCCGTCAGCCCATCGAGAATCGCGAGCGTGTTCGGATCGGCCGGGGGCGCCGCGACATCGAATTTCAGATTGCCGGCGATGCTGACACGCGGCGCGCCGAGCTGGGCAAGACGCTCGCCGTCGCCCTGCGACTGGGCAAGGCAGGAATCGAAGCTGGAGAGCAGGTAGCGTGAGGTTCTGGGCGCCCTGTACCAGCGCTTGAAGGAGCGCTCCGACATCCGGGCATTGACCAGCACGAGCGGAATATCCCGCTTGCGTGCCTCGATCACCATATTGGGCCAGATTTCGGATTCGCAGATCAGCCCCATGGCCGGCTGCCAATAGTCCAGGAAGCRGCGCATGTAGCGCGGTACGTCGAGCGGCAGGTACTGGTGGATGGCGCCGGCTGGCAAACGCGCTGCAAGCAGGCGCGCCGAGGTCACGGTGCCGGAGGTCACGAGAACGGCCAGCCCGCGCCGCTGCAGGCGCTCGATCAGGGGGAGCAGCGTCACCGTCTCGCCGACGCTGGCGCCATGCAGCCAGATCAGCGTCTGGTCGGGCCGTTGGACGCCGGGATAGCCGCGGCGCTCGGCGAAGCGTGTCGGATCTTCCTTGCCGCGGCGACGGCGCCAGACCAGCAGGCCTGCAGCGGCCGGCTCGAACAGCGCAGTCGCCATGCGGTAGGCTCTGAGGAAGGGGCCCTTGCCGCTCATGCCGCTTTGGCTCCTGTTGCAGCGCGGAGCCCCGCGCCGGGGTCGCGGGAACCGACCAGCTCATAGGCGCGGGCATGGACCGCGTCGAGCCCGGCCTGGAGCGCGAGACGGGCGGCTTCGCTCGTGGCCTCGTCGGCATCGCGCGCGATCCGGATCGGATCGCCGACCACGATCGCGCAGCGGCCGAAGGGCAGGCCGATCGAGGCGCGGTCCCAGCTGTTGAAGTCGACGCGCCGGCTCGTCACCACGGCAACGGGATGGACCGGGCGACCCGATGCCTTGGCCAGCGCGATGATGCCAGGCCCCGCGACGCGGGCGCGCTTGGGAATGTCGGCCGTGAGCACCATGGTGTCGCCGGCGGCCAGGCGTCGAACCATGGCGAGGAACGCGCTCGCACCACCCTTCTCGCGGACCTTGCGGCCGAGCGCCCCTGAGCCGCGAATGGCGCCGATGCCGAGTTCGCGCAACGCGACGGCGTTGAATCCGCCATCGCCGTGGCGGGAAACCAGCGAGCAGGCGGGCATCCAATCCGGCCGTGCGAAGGGGATCATGATGTGCTGGCCGTGCCACATCGCGATGATCAGCGGCAGCTCCGGCCGGATATGATCATAGATGTCGGCCGGTTCGACAACGGTTCGGCTGGTGCGGCGGACGAGTTTGAGATAGCCGGCCAGCAGCCGGCCGAGCGTCTCTTGCGCCACACGCGTCTTGAGGATGGAAAAGCCCATGAACTCCGCTTCCGAACCGCTGAATGCCTGTCCCGCAGCTCAGGACTTCGCGGTTTCGGGATCGAGCAGGCGATGCAGGTGCACGACGAAGTAGCGCATCTGGGCCTGGTCGACGGTCGCCTGTGCCTTGGCCTTCCAGGCCGCATGGGCGCTCGCATAGTTCGGGTAGATGCCGACGATGTCGAGCTTCGACAGGTCCTTGAAGGTGATGCCGTCAAGGGAGCTCAGCTCGCCGCCGAAGACGAGATGAAGAAGCTGCTTCTGGTCGGTGTCCGCGTTCATTGGTCTCTCCAGCGGGAATGAGGCTCTGCCGCGGCACCAGATAAGCTATCCGCGCGAGCGGTGCGAGTGCCGATTGAGCGAGGTCGAATTTGTCCGAGGCGGCTGGCCTTCATGCGCTCTGCGGCGGGGTCTCGCGCAGGCGCTGCATTGCAGCAAGCAGCGGCTCCGCGAGGCTTGCGCCACTAGCAACAAGCATGCCGTGGATCGGTACCTCGCGGTTGTAGACGACGGGGTTGCCGCTCCCGTCGCTGAGCTGGCCGCCGGCTTCGTCCAGCACGAGATGCGCGGCGGCAAGGTCCCAGTCCCGCGCATCAGGGGAGACCAGCCCGGCATCGATCGTGCCGTCCGCGATCCGTGCCAGCCTGAGTGCGAGCGAAGGGATCTTCTCGGCAGCGT
>NZ_JBFTLD010000381.1:0-4918 GCF_056396265.1 Allobosea sp. 05T422_2
GTCCTGGATCATTGCCACGCCGTTGCGCATGAAAGTCGGGATCGGGCGCACCGACTTGTCGCTTGCCAGCACCTGCTTCAGCAGCGGACGCACCACCACCATCAGCACGATCAGGGTCAGCAGCGAAATGACGCCCATCTCGAAGAGCCGAATGACGTCCTCCCGGGTGAAGGACATCAGCTGTTGCATCATCGTCTGCTCGGTGAGGTCGGCAACGGCCGGAGGAGCCTCGGCAAAGCGCAGATTGACGACCTCGACCTTGTCGCCGCGGGCCTGGTCGAAGCCGACAGCGGTGCGAACCAGCTGGTTGATGCGCTCGAGCTCTTCCGGGCTGCGCGGCTGATAGCCGAGCTCGCTGCCCTGGCCACGGGTATAGCTGCCATCGACCAGCACCGCGACGGAGAGCTTCTTGACCCTCCCACCCTCGAGGACCTCGGTCCGAGTCGTGCGCGAGATCTCGTAGTTCACCACCTCTTCGTTTTTGGCGGAGACATCGCGCTGGTTCTGGGCGTTCTGCCCCTGCTGCTGCGCGCCGGGCAACTCGTTGCCGACGGTGACGGCGCCGTTCTGCGCCTCGTTGGTGGCGGAATTCTCGGTACGATTCTGGCTGGACCGGATGACCTTGCTCTCGGGATCGAAGGTCTCGGACCGGCTCTCGATGCGATTGCTGTCGAGCGTGGCCGAAACCTGCACGCGCGCCCGCCCCTGGCCGACGATGCTCGCGACGATGTCCTCGATCTGTGTCTTGATCCGCTTCTCGATCGCGGTCTGCCGCTCGTCGAGCCCGAGCCCGGCCAGCCCCTGCTCACCCTGGGCGCCATCGGCCAGCAGCCGGCCACGCTCGTCGACGATCGAGACGCGCTCCGGCTTCAGGCCGTCGACGGCGGAGGCCACGAGGTGACGAACCGCACGAACCTGGGCCGGATCGAGTTCGCCTGCGAGCTTCAGCGCGATCGAGGCGCGCGGGGGTTCGCGATCACGCTCGAACAGGCGCTTCTCCGGGATGACGAGGTGGACGCGCGCCGCCTGCACCCGGCCGATCGAGCGGATGGTCCGCGACAGCTCGCCTTCGAGCGCCCGCAGATGGTTGATGTTCTGGACGAAGCTGGTCGACGAGAAGGCATCGCCCTTGTCGAAGATCTCGTAGCCGACGCCGCCGCCGGAGGGGATGCCCTTGCCGGCAAGGTCCAGTCGCAGGCGCGGCACATCCGTCTTGGCGACCAGCACCGTCTGACCGTCGCTGCGCAGTTCGTATTTGATGCCCCGGGTATCGAGATCCTTCAGGATGGCGTTCACATCCTGGGTCGACAGATCCGAAAACAGCACGCTCATGGCGGGCTGAGACATCTTCAGCATGACGAAGCCGAAGAAGCCGACGAGTGCGAGCGTGACGGCCAGCATCGCCGCCAGCCGGGCCGCTCCGAATTTCGTAAACTGCTCGACGATCCCGTTCACGCCGTCATCCGTTTCACAACCCCGTCAGAGCAACGCGCGCAACGCCGCTCACTAGGCAAGTTTTTCCCAGTGCATGGTTAGCAACCCGTTAATTTCCGGGAGCGGGCTGTAAAGAATGCTGTTGATGGGCCTGTGTCTCGGCAGCCGTCGCCCGCCTCGCGGGCCGGCGTTCAGGAGCCCAGACCGGGCAAATCCCGTTTCCTCCGACCCCGATTATCGTCTAGACAGCACGCAACGTCGGAGGAGAACCGAGTGGCAGGCCAAGGCGAGCATCACGAATTCCGCTCCGGACACGGGGCTGTCGAGGGATCGAGCGATCGCTCGTTCGGGTTCGTCTTCACCGGCGTGTTTGCGCTGCTGGCCCTCTATAATGGCTGGCACCACGGCAGAGCGTGGCCATGGCTCGCCGGAATCGCCGCGGTCTTTCTCGGGATCACGCTGGTGCGCGCTTCGCTGCTCGCACCTTTGAACAAGCTGTGGACCCGCTTCGGACTGCTGCTCGCCAGCGTCGTCAACCCGATCGTCCTCGGACTTCTGTTCTTCGTCGTCTTCACGCCGATCGGCCTGCTGGCCCGGCTTCTCGGCAAGGATTTCCTGAGACTTCGGCGCAAGCCTGAAGTCGCGAGCTACTGGGTCCACCGCGATCCGCCGGGACCAGAGCCGCTCTCGATGAAAGATCAATTCTAATGGGACAGCACTGATGTCGTTTCTGAGAGAGTTCTTCCGCTTCATGAAGGCCCGGAAGAAGTTCTGGCTGATCCCGATCCTGCTGATCAGCCTGTTGTTCGGCGGCCTGCTCGTGCTGACGCATGGCAGCGCTGTGGCGCCCTTCGTCTACACCCTGTTCTGATCGGGCCCGCATGCGCGTTCTGGGGATCTCGGGCCTGTATCACGACAGCGCCGCCGCGCTCGTCGTCGATGGCACCATCGCGGCCGCCGCTCAGGAGGAGCGCTTCACCCGCAAGAAGCACGATGCCGATTTTCCGCATCGCGCGGTCGAGTACTGCCTCTCGGTTGCCGGCTGCGGATTGGACGAACTCGACGCGGTCGTCTTCTACGACAAGCCCTTCATCAAGTTCGAGCGACTTCTAGAGACCTATCTCGCTTTCGCCCCGCGCGGCTTCAGCTCGTTCCGCATGGCGATGCCGCTCTGGCTGCGTGAAAAGCTGTTCCAGAAGCACATCATCGGCAAGGAACTGCGCAAGATCGCGCCCGGCTTCGATGCCGAGAAACTGCTCTTCACCGAGCACCATCTCTCGCACGCGGCCTCGGCCTTCTACCCCTCACCTTTCGAGGACGCGGCCGTCCTGACCATGGATGGCGTCGGCGAATGGGCGACGATGACGCTCGCCATCGGCAAGGGCAGCGATCTCAAGATCCATAAGGAGCTGCACTTCCCGCATTCGCTCGGGCTGCTCTATTCGGCCATCACCTATTACATCGGCTTCAAGGTCAATTCCGGCGAGTACAAGGTCATGGGCCTCGCGCCCTATGGCGAGCCGCGCTACGCTGCCCTGATGCTCGAAAAACTGGTGGATCTGAAGCCGGACGGCAGTTTCCAGCTCGATCAGAGCTATTTCAACTACGCCACCGGCCTGACCATGACGAACGAGCGCTTCGCCGCGTTGTTTGGTCAGCCGGTGCGTGCGCCCGAACAGTTGTTGACCCAGTTTCACATGGACATGGCTGCCTCGATCCAGGCGGTGACCGAGGAGATCGTGCTCCGCCTCGCCCGTTCGGTGCGGGCCGAAACCGGCCAGAAGAACCTGTGCCTGGCGGGTGGCGTCGCGCTGAACTGCGTCGCCAATGGCAAGCTCCTGCGTGAGGGTGTCTTCGACGGCCTCTGGATCCAACCGGCGGCCGGCGATGCTGGCGGGGCGCTTGGCGCAGCGCTTGCCGGCTATCACCTTTTCGGTGGCCACCCGCGAAGGCTCAATCCAGGCGGCGGGGATTCAATGCTGGGCAGCTATCTCGGCCCCAGCTTCGCGCAAGCCGAGATCGAGGCCGAATTGACGACTGCCGGCGCGCGCTTCGAGTTTCTTGGTGACGACGCCCTGATCGAGGCCACCGCGCAGGCGCTGGCCGAGGGCAAGGCGGTCGGCTGGATGCAAGGCCGCATGGAATTCGGTCCGCGCGCCCTCGGCGGCCGCTCGATCCTCGGTGATCCACGTTCGCCGGCGATGCAGAAGACGCTGAATCTCAAGGTCAAGTACCGCGAGAGCTTCCGCCCCTTCGCGCCATCGGTGCTGCGCGAGGATGTCGGGACCTGGTTCGAGCTCGATACGGACTCGCCCTATATGCTGCTCGTCGCCGATGTGCGCAAAGAGCGCCGCCGCGACATGACCGAAGCCGAGAAGGCCCTCTTCGGCATCGACAAGCTCAACGTGCCGCGCTCCGACATTCCGGCCGTGACCCATGTCGATTATTCCGCACGCATCCAGACGGTGCATGAGGATACCAACCCGCGCTATCATGCGCTGCTCAGCCGCTTCAAGGATCTGACCGGCTGCCCGGTTCTGGTCAACACGAGCTTCAACGTGCGCGGCGAGCCCATCATCTGCAACGCCACCGACGCCTTCCGCTGCTTCATGGGGTCGGAGATCGAGGTCCTCGTCGCCGGCAACTGCATCCTCCGCAAGGAGGTGCAGGATCCCGGCCTCAAGCTCGATTACAAGGAAGCCTTCGAGCTCGACTGAAACGCAAAAGGCGCGCCTCGCAGCGCGCCCTTTGTGCCCGGACAGGACCGATCTGGCAAAGCGCGAGCGCTCCGCTCCACCGGTTTACTGACGATAATGCTGGATGCGCGTGGTGCGCAGCCCGGCGAGCCCGTGCTGGTCGATCGACATCTGCCAGCTCAGGAACTCGTCGACAGTCAGGGTATAGCGCTGGCAGRCCTCTTCAAGGCTGAGCAGGCCACCGCGCACGGCAGCAACCACCTCAGCCTTACGCCGGATGACCCAGCGGCGCGTATTCATTGGCGGAAGATCGGCAATCGTCAGCGGACTTCCGTCCGGGCCGATCACATACTTCACCCGCGGTCGCAACGGCTCGGTCATGATACACTCACACAACTCAACAGACCTAGTTGTGTTGACCTTAAGACCGCGGCTTTAAGAATTGCCTAAAGCGATAGCGCGGATTTCGGTATCGGCACGAATGCTCACTGCCCCCGCACCACGGTCTTCACCTTGTCGATCGGAACGCTGATGGTGCCGATCTTGAGCATCGGGATCGAGCTGGTGAAGTCGACGCCGTCGACCACACCGCTGATCTGGGTCTTGGCGGTCATCGCCTGCCCGGTGGTGTCCTTGGCATCGATGCTGATGGTGTAATCGCCCTCAGGCGCATTCACGCCGGTCGAGGTCTTGCCGTCCCACTTGTAGGTCTGGTCGCCCGCATCGAGGTTTCTGGTCAAGGTCTGGACGACGCTACCGGTGGAATTCTTGATGGTGATGGTCGCGGA
>NZ_JBFTLD010000382.1:0-4866 GCF_056396265.1 Allobosea sp. 05T422_2
GGTGATCGTCGTCTGGAAGTCCTCGTTGACGATCGAGAGGTCGGCGAATTGCAGGCCGCTGCCGCGCAGGTCGAACAGGTCCGAGCCGTCCTGGAAGCCGGAGACCGTGTCGCCGAAGAAACTGCCCTCCGTGCTCCAGCGCCCGGTTCCGCTGTAGACGAAGAGGTCCTGTGCATTGTCGAGATCGAAGCCGAACTCGTCGCGGCCGGCCTCCATCTGGTCGTCGGCCACACCGCTGACCAGCCGATCGGAGCCACCTCCCCCGTTCATGCCCGAGCCGACCGCGCCGGCATGCAGTTCGTCATTGCCGGCATCGCCCTGCAGGCTGTTGTCGAAATTGCTGAAGGAGCTGTCGCTGCCGAAGAGGACGTCGTCGCCCTCGCCGCCCGAGGCGACGCCGCCGCCGTCACTGGTCGCSAGCGTCARYCGGTCRTTGCCCGCSTCGCCRAACAGATTGTCGAAGCCGCCCGGRCCGCCATCGAGGATATCGTCGCCGGCGCCGCCATGGATCTCGTCGCTGCCGCCAAGCCCGGTGACCTGGTCATTGCCGCCAGYGGCGAAGATCCGGTCATCGTCCCGCGTGCCAGTAATGACATCATCGCCATTCGTGCCGGCGATGACGAAGTCGGTGTTGGTGAAATCGCCGGTCGTGAAGCTCTGCAGGCCGGCAAACTCGACCGTGAAATCATCGGCATCGAGCAGGCCGTCATCATTGGTGTCGGCCACCAGGAACGTATTGCCGGCACGCTGGATATAACCCAGCTGCGTCAGCTCATCGCCGCCGCCCGGCAGGGCCGCTCCGATCCGTGGATTGGCCTCGATCTGGCCGACCCAGGCGAAATCGCCGCCGGAGAGCTGGAGCACATCGCCGTCGGCCAGTCCGGCACGCTGGAAATCGGCAACGAAATCGCGCACCGAGAAGCTCGAATCCGGCTGGAAGGCGCCGGCGTTGAAGTTGAACTGGTCGTTGCCGCCGCCGCCCTCGATCCGGTCGGCGCCTTCTTCGCCTTCCAGCTCGTCGGCGCCCGCGCCACCGCTCAACTGATCGCTGCCCCGGCCACCGAACAATTCGTCGGCGCCGGCGTCCCCGAACATCGCATCGGCGCCGTCGCCGCCGAACATGTCGTCGTCGCCGATGCCGCCCGAAAGCGTGTCGGCCCCATCATCGCCGTCGACATTGTCGTCGCCGGCACCGCCGGACACCGTATCGTTGCCGTCGCCACCCGCCAGCCCGCCGTCATCACCCGCGCCGCCATCGATCGTGTCATTGCCGGCATCGCCTGTCAGGAAGTCGCGGCCTTCGCCGCCATTGATCGTGTCGGCGCCATTGCCGCCCTGGATGAAATCGTTGCCGTCCCCGCCCGTCAGCGTGTCAGCGCCGTTGCCACCTTCGATGTTATCGTCGCCGCCGCGGCCATTAATCGTGTCGTTGCCGCCAAGCCCCAGGATCGTGTCGTTCCCCTGGGTGCCGTTCAGCGTATCCGCGCCATTGCCGCCGGCGATCACAAAATGCGTGCTGCCGAAATCCGACTGGACGAGATTGAGCTGGCCGTTGAGGCGGATCGTGAGATCGCCCGCGTCATAGCTGCCATTGTCGTTGCTGTCGGCGAGCACAAAGGTGTTGCCGCCGTTGAACGCATAGGAGATGGCCGCCAGCCCATCGCCGCTGGTCCCGATCGCGCTGCCGAGCGTGGGCATGGCGTTGAGCTGCCCGCCGAAGCTGAAACGCGTCGCGGGGCTGAAGGCGTCGAACTCCAGCGTGTCGCCAATGGCGTTTCCGGCGCCCTGGAAATCGGTGACGATATCGGTCAGGGCCGCGGTCGAGGTTCCGCCGAACGGGTCCCATTCGAACCGGTCATTGCCGCCGCCTCCGGTCAGCATGTCGGCGCCTGCGATCTCGAAATTGGAGTCGCCCGCCAGCGTGTCATTGCCGGCGCCGCCCTGCAGCACGTCGGCGCCGCCTCCGCCGGCCAGCTGATCGTCATCGCCGCCGCCGTCGAGCGTATCATTGCCGCCGAAGCCGAGGATGAAATCGGCGCCCGCCAAACCACGGATGAGGTCGGCGTCTTCCGTTCCGAAGAGCGTGTCGTCTCCCGTTGTGCCGTCGATATTGGCCATGATCCTGCTCCGAATTGGTGGAAATGCCCCTAGGAGCCCACGGACTTTTCTTGGCGGGCGGACGCTGATGCTCGGATCTGGGCGAGTCCGTCCTCCGCCGTCTCGTCACGATCAAGCGGGCGAGGTTCGGCCCCGCTTGGGAGTGGCGCTGTCTATCAGCAGCCCTCGCGCGCGAAGCTGACAGGTCCTGTCAGCGAAATGTCAGTTTGGCGGATGTAGGATGGACCATTGACCGCGAAGAACGGCGGGTATGGCCGAATTGCGACCGGGTTGAGGGTGACGCGATGGTTGAGGGTGGTGAACCGGCCATAAGGCCCTGGCGACATCAGGTCCTGGTCGTTGCCGAGGGTGACGATTTCCTCTGCAGGCTCGAGGAGATGGACGCTTGGCTCGAGCGCTGGAAGATCACGTACCGCGCCGTCTCGGTGAAGCGGGACAAGGGCGCCATACGGGTCTGCTTTCGTGAGGCGAGCCTCGCCCACGCCTTCCATGAGACGCTTGGCGGCGAGCTCGTTCCGCCTGACGCGCTCGCCGCCGCCCTGGCAGCCGATCCCTTCGCCGAGACAGGAAGGCCGCGGCTGATGAGAGCGCCCGAAGCGTGATCAACGTCGCGTCGGGCCTGGGCTCCTCTGCCCGGCTCCGCGCTGCAAATCCGCGCGCCGCATGACTGCGCGGCGCGGAGGGCCGATGTCGGTTCTCGCAATCCTGCCGTCCGTCAGCACCGCGCCGCTCAATAGCCCAGCGCGCGGAGCAGGACGATCCGGAACGGATGCGTGAACGCGTAGAACACGAGAATGATCGCGATCATGGCCCCGATCCAGATATGCCTGCCGGATCGGGGCATCTTATCCAGGACTGTGCCGGCGCTGTCCCGTCACCGGGTCAGCGGCGCCAACACGGCTGCTGCGAGGATCACGACGATCGCTGTCCGGAACAGAACCCAGTGACAACGGGTCATCGTCAGGTCAGATCTTGATTGCGCATTCATGGGCAAACTCCCTCACGCACTCAACGACGGGGCGGAGGCTCGCGCCGTTGCCGGCAAAGGACAAGCAGAAACGCATGAATTCGACCTTTTGAGGCGCAAGTATTCGGCAGCAGTTGCTTAAGCGCCACACCCGAAACGCGGCACCGAAATGCAATCGTAGGTCGATTTCTTGACGCTCCCTACCCCGAATGCCAGCGCGCGCCGCGAATACTGGAATGACAGCCAGACGGCTGGCGGCGGGCTTCAGGGAAGCCGGGTCAGAACCGGTGTCACGACCCAACGGTCCCTGGGCAGCCTCGGGGCGACCTCCCCTGGGCCCTTCCAACGCAAACTGGCCCCGCCCGCCAAGGGCCACCAGTAGCCGCAACGATCAGGAGACGACCTTATCCGCCAGATGCGATCCCACCCCCGCGCTCACACCCATAAAGGTCGAAAACTGTAAAGTATCACCCCAAGATTCGACATGGAACATAATGAGATACGGCAAGGCCAAAGCCATCATAAATGCGGAACCAAACAGCACCCTGAAACTCTTCTCATGAGCTATGGCAAGTTCTCTAAACCTGCTCCCATAAGCCGGGACAAGCGCTCGTAACTTAGCAAAATTCACGATGCCCCCATTTCCTGTCCGCAGAACGCTCCGAGCGCTCCATTGGTGATATCGAGGGGTTGCATCTGATCTGTCGCATCGCGCGACTTGGCGGGCCCGGCTGATCAGCCGGACGATTTCGCCGGGCATTACRGAGATGGCCTTGGCGGCATCCGCGGATCGGCTCACCCCGCATGACCCGGCGCAGTCTTCTGCGCCCCTTGCCTGCCATGACCCGAGCCTCCTGCCCGCATAATGCTTCGGCCTGGACGCTGAATCGCAAGCTGCAGCTCATTCCTGCAGAATGCGCCCATGGGTTGCAATATCGACCAAAGGCGAGCCGCGCGCCTTTCCGACGAGGGGGTTGATGCGGCGGGGTTTGCGGCCACCTGTGCTAGGATCGGCATCGCCAGGGGCCGTGGTTTCCCCGGGGGCGATACCGACGAGCACGAGGGCCATCATGTCCGGGCTTGATCCGTCGCATATCATGCAGGTCGGGATGGGGTTCTTTGCCTCGAAGACGCTGCTTTCCGCCGTCGAGCTGGGGCTTTTCACGACGCTCGCCAAACAGCCGATGACGGCTGGCGAGATCGCCGCTTCCTTGCAGCTCAGTCCGCGCGCCATCCCGGATTTTCCCGATGCGCTGGTCGCGCTCCGATTTCTCGACCGTGACGGCGACGGCCCCGGGGCGCGCTATGCGAATACGCCCGACAGCGCCTTCTTCCTGGACCGGAACAGCCCGGCCTATATCGGCGGCATCCTGGAAATGGCGAATGCGCGCCTCTTCCGCTTCTGGGGAGACCTCACCGAGGCTCTGAAAACCGGCAAGCCGCAGAACGAGACCAGGCATTCCGGAGAATCCGTCTTCGCCACGCTCTATGCCGACCCGGCGCGGCTCGAGCAGTTCATGAACGCGATGTCCGGGATCTCGGCCGGCAATTTCAAACTGTTTGCGGAGGCTTTCGACTTCTCAAGATTCAGCAGCCTTTGCGATGTCGGCGGCGCGACCGGGCAGCTCTCCTGCATGGTCGCGGCCGCGCATCCGCATATGCGCTGCACCAGCTTCGATCTCCCGAAGGTCGTGCCGATCGCCCTGCGCCGGATCGAACAGGCGGGCCTGAGCGACCGGGTCGCGGCGGTGGGGGGCGACTTCTTCGCCGATGCTCTGCCC
>NZ_JBFTLD010000383.1:0-4858 GCF_056396265.1 Allobosea sp. 05T422_2
CCACGATATGGCTGCCCTGGACCATGCGCACGGCGGCCTGCGTGTTCGAGCGGACGATCCCGTTCAGCACCTGCCCGACCCAGGGCCCGGCCGCATTCACCAGGGCCTTGGCGCGGACGCTGTTGCGCACGCCGTCCCGCACGGTCGTGATTCGCCAGGCGTCACCCTCGCGCTCGGCATGGAGCACCTTCGTGCKGGTGTGGATGTCCGCGCCGCGCGCTGCCGCGTCGGCTGCGTTCAGCACGACGAGCCGCGAATCCTCGACCCAGCAATCCGAGTACTCGAAGGCTTTCACCAGCTCCGGCTTCAGCGGCTCGCCCTGCGGGGCGTGCCGGAGGTCGATAGTGCTGGTCGGCGGCAGGAGCTTTCTGCCGCCGATATGGTCATAGAGGAAGAGACCAAGCCGCAGCAGCCAGGCCGGGCGCAGGCCCTTGTGATGCGGCAGCACGAACCGCAGCGGCCGGATGATGTGCGGCGCAAGCTGCCAGAGCACCTCCCGCTCCATCAGCGCCTCGCGCACCAGCCGGAACTCGTAATGCTCGAGATAGCGCAGACCACCATGGATCAGCTTGGTCGAGGCCGAGGAGGTCGCGCTGGCGAGGTCGCTCTGTTCGAACAGGATGACGGAGGCGCCGCGGCCGGATGCGTCGCGCGCGATGCCGCAGCCATTCACACCACCGCCGATGATCGCGAGATCATATGGCTGGGCGGCAATCTCGGGAACGGCGGTCACGGCGTCTCTCCGGCTGGCGGGTGATAGTTTCAGGTTTGATTTCGTTTTGATGATGATTTTTGAATAGGTGAACCTAAAAGCGAAAGCAATGGCTCGGCCAGCACGGCGCGTTCGCCCGAATAGGGGGCGAGTTGCGGCTCAATCCCGGCGGCCGACTTCGACGAGTTGGACGGCCTCACCTTTGCATAGGGTTCGCAACGCGGGCGAGGGCAGTTCGTCGGTGACGAAGACATCGACCTCGGAAAGGTGCCCGATGCGGATCGGGGCCGCCCGCTCCAGTTTCAGCCGGTCGGCAACCAGCATCACCCGCCGTGCATTATCGATGATCGCGCGCGAGATCTTGACCTCACGGAAGTCGAAATCGAGCAGCGCACCGTCCTCGTCGATGGCCGAGGCCCCGATCACGGCATAATCGACCTTGAACTGGCTGATGAACTCGGCCGTGCTCGAGCCGATCAACCCGCCATCCGTGCGCCGGACCGGCCCGCCGGCCAACACTACGTCGATCCTGGGCTGCCGGTACAGCAGCGTCGCGACATTCAGGTTGTTGGTGATGACCATCAGGTCCTCATGTTGCATCAAGGCGCGCGCGACCTCCTCGGTCGTGGTGCCGATATTGATGAAGAGCGAGGCGTTGTTGGGAATCAGCCGGGCGGCCGCTTCGCCGATGGCGCGCTTTTCGGCCTGCGCAATGAAGCGGCGGGCCTCGTAGGCGACGTTCTCGACCCCCGAAGCGATGACGGCGCCGCCATGGATGCGGGTCATCAGCCTGCGGTCACACAGCTCGTTGAGGTCCTTGCGAATCGTCTGGGGGCTCACATCGAAGCGAGCGGCCAGCTCGTCGACGCCGACCTTTCCCTGCAATCGCGCCGTGGCCAGAATCTCGGCCTGCCGAGGGGTGCTGAGCTGATCCATGAGCCTGTCACTGCAAGTGTGATTGCGATTAGCTTTCAGTTTGCAACAAAATCACGCAAAATGTGAATGTCTGATTACGCTGCGCCAGACTCGCCCCGCCGGATCAGCGAGTCTTGAGGGAGCCCCGGAGCTGTCATGCATCAGGACGCCGATGCTGGCGCCGGAGTAGGTGCCATTTCGCGGCCGCTCCAGGCGCTGCTGGCCGCCCCATGATCGCAGCGCAACCGAGCAAGCCTCGGATCCCTATTCAGCCACGTTGGGTGAAGCGCTCGGCGGCGTAGGGGCGCGGATCGGTGAACGGCTCTTCGCCGGTCATCATTTCTCCTAGCAGGCGACCGGTGACGGGCCCGAGCGTAAAGCCGTGATGCGCGTGGCCGAAGGTGAACCAGAGCCCGTCATGCCGTGGCGCCTTGCCGATGATCGGCTTCATGTCGGGCAGGCACGGACGTGCCCCGCGCCAGGGTGCGGGATCCACCGCCTTGCCGAGCGGGAAGATGCGCCGTGCGATCTGCTCCGCCTGCTTCATCTGCCGCGTGTCGGATGGGGCGTCACGGGCCGCGAGTTCGATGCCTGTGGTCAGGCGGATGCCGCGCATCATCGGCGACAGCACGAAACCGGCCTCGGCATCGCAGATCGGGTGGTTCAGCACAGCATTGCCCTGCGCCTCGTAATGCATGTGGTACCCGCGCTTGTAGGCGAGCGGGAAACGGTAGCCGAAACGCCGACAGAGATCGTCCGACCAGGGGCCGAGCGCGATGACGGCCGCTTCGGCGCGATACTGCGCACGCGGTGTCGTAATCGCCCAGGCCGCGCCGTTCTGTTCCAGGCCCTTCGCATCGCCGGTGACGAGCTCGCCGCCACGCGCCGTAAAGAGCTTCGCATAGGCGCGGGTCACGGCGCCGGGATCGCTGACGGTGACCGGATCGCGCCAGTGCAGTGCGCCGGCGATATCGCCCTGCAGGGCCGGCTCCCGGCGATTGAGCGCCTGTCTGTCGAGGACGTCATAGGACAGTTGGAACGGACCAAGCTCGGCCGCGCCTTCGGCTGCACGTTCGAAGCTGCGCGCTGACCGGTAATACTCGATCCAGCCTTCGCGACGCATCAGCGGCTCGACCTCGGCCGGCCCCGCGAAATGCTCATGCTCGCCGATGCAGCGCTCGATCAGCGGCAGCATCTCCCGGGCGGCGCGGTTCAATCGCTCGCTTGCCGAGTGCCACCAGTACCGGGCGAGCCAGGGCAGGATCTGCGCCAGGAAATCCGGCTGATAGCGGACCGCGACCGAGCGGTTCGAGGCATAGGCCAGGATCGTGGAGAGGTCCCGCGGGAAGGCATAGGGAATCACCGAGGAACGCTCGATCAGGCCGGCATTGCCGTGGCTGGTTTCGGCGCCGGGCAAGCCCTTGTCGATCAGCGTCACCGCACGACCACGAGCCTGCAGATGCAGCGCCACGCTGACTCCGACGATGCCCGCGCCCAGCACGATGACGTCGGATTGCTTGATCGTTTGGCCCATCGCTCMTCGGCGGCATCACTCGCGTCGCGCTCGACCCAAAGGCCGGGCGACCCGTTCGAGAAGCCTCATTTTTCAGAGATATGCAAGAAAAGAAAAATCGTTTGACACTATGAAAGAAAAATTTCTTGATTGCGCCATCAACCGGGCAAACCCATGACCCAGACGCTGCGCCAGAGACTGCAGGCTTGCCTTGAAGACGGCTCCAAGGCCGACAAGGCGCTCGCGAGCTACATGCTGGCGCGCCTGAACAGCGTGCCGTTCGAAACAGCTGGGAGCCTGGCCGAAAAGGTCGAGGTCAGCGAGCCGACGGTTGGGCGCTTCTGCCGTTCGCTCGGCTACAAGAGCTTCAAGKATCTCAAGGAACAGCTCAGACAGGATATCGGCGACCGGCCCTGGCTGATCAGCGACCGGTTGCGCGATTTCCAGCAGCGCAGCCTGGCCGGCGAGGATCAGCTCGCCCGCGGCCTGCAGCTCGAGATCTCCGGCCTGGTGGCCATCTACGAGCTGGCCCAGACGGATGAATGGAAGCGGGTCGCCAGGCGGCTTGCCGCGGCTTCGGCCGTCTATGTCACGGGCTTCCAGACGGAGCGGGGCCTCGCCCAGTATCTCGCCAACCAGCTCCAGTACCTACGCGAGGGCGTCCATCTCATCGATCTTGCAGGCGGCAATTTCGCCGAGCTGCTGCTTTCGGGCGGACCGTCGCCCTGTCTCGTGATCTTCGAGGCCCGCCGCTACTCGCGCATGGCCAAGCTGCTGGCCCGCGAAGCCAAGCAGGCCGGCATCCGGACCACGCTCGTGACCGACGCGTTCTGCGACTGGGGCCGGGACCTCGTCGACGAGGTTCTCGTGGTTTCGACCGAGTTCAACCAGTTCTGGGACTCGACCGCGCAGATGGCGAGCCTCGGCAGCCTCCTGGTCAACAGCGTCTTCATCGAACTCGGCCCGTCCGTCGAGGAGCGCCTGAACAGGATGGCGACGCTCTACAGCCGATTCACGGGGCATGTGGGGGATGGTTCAGGCCCCGTCGAGTGAACGAAGACCCAACATCAATCAAAAAAGAGGGGAATGGCGTCATGACGAAGATGAAGGTGAGCGGAGCTGCCTTGGCTCTCGCGCTGGCCGGGACGGCGATCTCGGGAGCGTTGTCGGCTGTCGTCGCGCAGGAAGCGACCTTCGTGCTGACGGCACGCTGGGTCGGCGCGCCGACCTACAATCCGATCAAGGCGACGAAGCTGAACACGGCGACGACGCTGATCTATGACCGGCTGGTCCTTCAGGATGCCGACCAGAGCTTCCACGGTCAGCTTGCGACGTCGTGGGAGACTTCGGCCGACGGCAAGCAATGGACCTTCAAGCTCAAGCCCGGCGTGAAGTTCCACAATGGCGAGCCCTTCAACGCCAAGACGATCGAATGGTGGGTGCCGCAGTTCAAGGGCACCGAGAACGCCTTCACCGTCGAGGCGATCGAGCGCGTCGAGGTCATCGACGACCTCACCGTGCGCTTCCACATGAAGAACCCTGACCCGAACCTGCTCTCGAACCTCGCGAGCTCGTTCATGTGCATTCCCGAGCCGAAATCCTATCAGGCGCTCGGCGACAAGTTCGGCGTCAGCGAGGCCGTCGGCACCGGCCCCTACAAGCTGCAGCAGTTCACGGTCGGCCAGCAGACCGTGCTGGTCCGCAATGACGACTATGCC
>NZ_JBFTLD010000384.1:0-4813 GCF_056396265.1 Allobosea sp. 05T422_2
GCGTGACAGTGCCTATCTCGATGTCGTCGAGGCGATCTGGCAGCAGCTCCGGCATTACTTGGACTAGGAGTCGGCCATGGTCATTTCAGGTATCCGCCTTCCGATGATGGCGGCGCTTCTCGTCTGGGCCGTGATCTGGGAGATCGCCGGTCATACCGATGCCGGCTTCATCCTGCCGCCGCTGTCGCGCATCATCTGGCGCGTCTTCGAGATCGTCCCGACAGCCTCCTTCCTCGACGCACTGCTGATCACCGGCCGCGCTTTCCTGCTCGGCAACACGATTGCGATCTGCGTCGGCGTCCCGCTCGGCATCGTGATGGGCCGCTCGGTCATTGCCGACCGGCTTCTCCTGCCCTGGGTGAACCTCTTCCTCTCCGCGCCGCTCAGCGCGCTGGTGCCGGTCATCATGGTGCTGTTCGGGCTGGGCGAGACGACGATCGTGCTGACCGTCGTGCTCTTCTCGATGTGGATCATCGTGCTCAACACGCGCGCCGGCATCCGCGCCATTTCGCCCTCGCTGGTCGAGATGGCGCGCAGCTTCGGCGCCAATCGCTGGCAGGCCTTCAGCCGGATCTATCTGTGGGCGGCACTCCCCGAAATCCTGGCGGGCATCCGGCTCGGCATGATCCGCGCCGTCAAGGGCGTGGTCATAGGGCAGCTGCTGGTCTCCGTCGTCGGCTTCGGCACGCTCTTCGAAATCTACCAATCGCATTTCCTGATGGAGCATTTCTGGGCGCTGCTGCTCGTGCTCTTCGCCTTCGCCTTCACCCTCAACGAACTGCTCGCCCGGCTCGAACGTCGGTTCGGCTATTACGCCGCCGCGCGCTGAAGACCTCTCTTGCCAACGAAGGATCCCGCAAGATGAATATCGCCACGCCTCAGAACCATGTCGTCCAGGCCCCGGAACAGGTCACGGTCCCGGTGCGGGGGACGCAAAGCCGGTTCCCCGTTCACCGCATCTACTGCGTTGGCCGCAACTATGCCGCCCACACCATCGAGATGGGCGGCGACCCCAACCGCGAGGCGCCCTTCTTCTTCCAGAAGAACCCCGACAGCGTCGTCCTCGATGGCGCCGATTTCCCCTATCCGCCGCGCAGCAGCAATGTGCACCACGAGATCGAGATGGTGGTCGCCCTTGCCAAGGGCGGCAAGGATATCCCGGTCGAGCGCGCGCTCGAGCATGTCTATGGCTATGCGGTGGGCCTCGACATGACGCGGCGCGATCTGCAGGACGAGTGCAAGAAGGCGGGCCGGCCCTGGGAGATCGGCAAGGCCTTCGAGCATTCCGCGCCGCTCAGCGAAATCGTGCCTGCGAGCACGATCGGCCATCCCGAGAACGGTGCGGTCTGGCTCAAGGTGAATGGCGAAATCCGCCAGCAGGGCGATCTCAACCACATGATCTGGAAGGTGCCGGAGATGATCTCGTATCTCTCCGGCCTGTTCGAGTTGCAGCCGGGCGACCTGATCATGTCCGGCACGCCGTCGGGCGTCGGCGCCATCGTCCGCGGTGACGTGATGGAGGGCCATGTCGAGGGCATCGGAACGGTGCACGCCAAGGTCGCCTGAGCGCGGCGACCGCGCCCCTCACGGCAGGCCGGCCTCGGCCGGTCGTGCCGTGAGGGGCAATTTGCCTGATGGGCGCCGTCCGGTTTCACTATCGCGGCGCGACTGTCGGCGCCTTCGGCCAGGGCTGTTGCCGATAACGCCCTGGAACAGGTTCGCTGGCTGGCGGGTTACCCTGGAAACCAGGGAGGCTCCAATGGCCAAACAACCCGAATCCCTTGCCACATTCGCGGCAACGGCCCGCAATGACGGCAAGAAGCCCAAGGATATCGGTCTCACTGCTACGCCCGAGACGGCACCTCTTCCCGGCGACACGAAGAAGGAGGCCGACGCGGCCACCAAGGTTCTGCGCGAAGGCGTGCTCAAGAAGGACCAGGGCGCGGACGAGGCGATCGACAAGCTCCCCGACCGCACGCGGGATCTGTGATCCAAGCCTGAGCGGACGCTCCGGCACCGGACCTGGGCTCAGTGTCCAGGGCCCGGGGCGGGGGCCGGCTCGCTGGCCGGGGCCGCGTCTTTCGGCCTGCCCCTGCTGCGCTCGCGCATCCGCTGGAACACGACATAGAGCATCGGGATCAGGAAGATGCCGAAGATCGAGGCGAAGAGCATGCCGCCGAAGACCGGCGTGCCGACCGCCCGCCGGCTGAGCGCGCCGGCCCCCGTGGCAATCACCAGCGGCAGCAGACCGAGGATGAAGGCAAAGCTCGTCATCATCACCGGGCGGAAGCGCAGCCTGGCGCCGGACACGGCGGAATCGATGATCGACTCGCCCTTGGCGCGTTGCTCCAGCGCGAATTCGACAATCAGGATGCCGTTCTTCGCCGCGAGCGCGATCAGCACGACGAGGCCGATCTGGGCGTAGACGCCGAGGCTGACGCCGGTCAGCGCAACCGAGGCGACTGCGCCGAGCACCGCGACCGTGACCGAGAGCAGCACCGCGATCGGCACGTTCCAGCTCTCGTAGAGCGCGACGAGGAAGAGATAGGCGAAGAGCAGGGCGAGCGCGATGACGATCGGGGTGCCGCCGCTTGCGGCCTTCTCCTGCAGGGCCGTGCCGGTCCATTCGAAACCGAAGCCCGCCGGCAGGGTCGTCGCCGAGATGCGCTCCATGGCCTGGATCGCCTGACCCGAGCTGACGCCGGGCTTCGGCGAGCCGTTGACGATCGCGCCCCGGTAGCCATTGTAGCGGGTCAGGGCCTGCGGCCCGGTGACGAGGCGCACCTGCGAGAGCGCGTTCAGCGGCACCATCGCGCCGGTTTTGCCGCGGACATAGATCTTGCCGATATCGGTCACGGCCCGGCGGAAGGGCGTCTCGGCCTGGACATTGACCTGCCAGGTCCGGCCGAAGACGTTGAAGTCGTTGACGTAGAAGCCGCCGAGCGTCGCCTGGAGGGCGTTGAAGATGTCGGCGATCTGGACGCCGAGCACCTGCGCCTTGTCGCGGTCGATATCAAGATAGATCTGCGGGGTGTCGGCGGCGAAGGTGCTGAAGACCGCGGCGAGCTCGGGCTGCTGGTTGGCGGCGATGAGCAGGCCGCGCATCGTGGCTGCGATGTCGGTCGGCGACTGGCCCTGCAGGGCTTCGAGCACATATTGGAAGCCGCCGGTGCTGCCGAGCCCGATGATCGGCGGCAGGTTGAACGGAAAGACCGTTGCCTGCTGCACGGCGGCAAGCTGCGGCCGCAGCGCCCCGATGATCGCGCCGACCCCTTGCGCCGGATCCTTGCGGTCCTCGAACGGCTTCAGGCGGATGACGAAGAAGGCCTGGTTGGAGGAGGCGAGGCCGTCGATGAAATTGAAGCCGACGACGGAAAGCACGCCCTGGACGCCGGCGACCGGCCGGACGATGCTCTCGACCTGCTCGACCACGGCCGCGGTCCGGTTCACCGAGGCGCCTTCGGGCAGGCGCATCGCGATGAAGAAGGCGCCCTGGTCCTCTTCCGGCAGGAAGCTCTGCGGCGTGGTCAGGAACAGCCCGCCCGTCGCGGCCAGGATGCCGGCGAGCACGAACAGGACGACGACGGCGACCCTGACCAGGCGCCTGACGATCGCGGCATAGCCGTCGCGGACCTTGTCGATGCCGTTCATCACGTAGCGCATCGGCCCGCCGCCGCCATGGCCGCGCTTGATCAGGATCGAGCAGAGCGCCGGGCTCAGCGTCAGGGCGTTGATTGCCGAGATCAGCATGGCGGTCGAGACGGCGACCGCGAATTGCCGGAAGAGCTGGCCGCTGATGCCGGGAATGAAGGCGACCGGCACGAAGACCGCGAGCAGCACGAAGGTGATGGCGATGATCGGCCCGGTGATCTCGGCCATCGCCTTCTTGGTCGCGTCCGCGATCGAAAGCTCCGGCTCCTCCTCGACGACGCGCTCGACATTCTCGATCACCACGATGGCGTCGTCGACGACGATGCCGATGGCGAGCACGAGCGCGAGCAGGGAGACCGTGTTGGCGGTGAAGCCGATCACCAGCATGACGGCGAAGGTGCCGATGATCGAGACCGGTACCGCGACCAGCGGGATGATGGTGGTGCGCAGCTTGCCGAGGAAGAGGAAGACGACGAGGCCGACCAGCACGAAGGCTTCGAGCAGGGTGCGGATGACCTCGTCGATCGTGGCGCTGACGAAGACCGTGGTGTCGAAGAAGATGCCGTAGGCGAGATCCTCGGGGAAGCGCTTGGAGAGCGCCTCCATCGTCGCCCGCACCTTCTTGGCGACATCGATCGCATTGGCGCCGGGCGACTGGTAGATGCCCATGGCGGCGCCCGGCGCGCCGTTGAAACGGCTGTAGCGATCGGCCGTGCGGGCCCCGATCTCGACGCGCGCCACATCCCTGACGCGCACGACCGAGCCGCCCGGATTGGTGCGCAGCACGATATTGGCGAATTCCTCCGGCTTGGTGAGGCGGCCCTGCGTCTTGACCGTGAGCTGGTATTGCTGGTCGCTGCTGACCGGGGCGGCTCCGATGCGGCCGAGCGCCGCCTGCACGTTCTGGCCCTGGACCGCGGAGATGACGTCGCTCGGTGTCAGGCTGAGCGCCGTCAGCCGGTTCGGATCGAGCCAGACCCGGAGCGAGTAATCGAGCGGGCCGAACAGGCTGACCTGGCCGACGCCGTTGATGCGGGCGAGCGCGTCGACCAGGTTGATCGTCGCGTAATTGCTGAGATAGAGCGAGTCGAATGTGTGCTTCGGCGAGTGGATCTCGACCACCTGCAGCAGCGCGGCGGATTTCTTGCGGACGGTCAGGCCC
>NZ_JBFTLD010000385.1:0-4743 GCF_056396265.1 Allobosea sp. 05T422_2
GTCCTCGTCGGCATAGATCTTCTTTCCCGCGCGGTAGAGCGGGTACATGCTGTTCGTGATCAGGTTGACCGCGAAGGCGCGCTTGCGCCCGGCCAGCGCCGGCGGCCGCGTCGTGCGCTCCAGCACATCGCCGTTCAGCCGGAAATCGCCGTCCTCCTCGCTGCCGCCGACCGCCGTGCCCATCACGGGCAGGTCGCGCGCGCCGCCGAGCGGCTTCAAAAGCTCCGGCTGGCCGGCGATCGCGGCATTGGGCTCGGGCTCGTCATCGCCCGCCATCAGGGCGCCATCCAGGATCAGGTGCTTCAGCCCGACGGCGGCGAGCACGCTGGTCAGATGCTTCGAGCGCCGGGTCTGGCCGTCCTCGATCTTCTTGATTGCGACCTGGGAGACGCCGATGCGCCGCGCCAGCTCGGCCTGGGACCAGCCAAGCGCGTTGCGGGCATCCTTGATGAGCGGGCCGAGTTCCATAGGGCAATCAATAACTTAGGATATCGAGAACGTCTCGATAACTTTTGTGATTGACTAATCATAACTTAAGTTATCAATATGCGGCATGAACCCAGCCGCTCACCCAACCTCACCCCTCACAGCCACTCAAGTGGCGCCAGCGACGCCAGTCGCGCCAGCGACGCCCGTCGTCTCCATCACGCCAGTCGCTCCCTTCACGCCCCGCGATCTCCTGCGTCGTGAAATCGACCGGGCCGGTTCCGAAGCCAGGCTCGCCACTGCCGTCGGCTGTTCGCAGGTCGCGATCAACAAGGCCAAGCGCGCCGCTTCGGTCTCGCCCTGGATGGCGCTCCGGCTCGAGGCCGCGACCGGCGTTTCGCGCCAGCATTGGCGGCCCGATCTCTGGCCGGCCGATGGCGTGCCCTCTACGCCGCCTGAGCCCGCCGTGCCCAGCACCCGTGCGCAGCCTGGCCGCATCGCCCGGTTTCGCCGGGCCTGCGAGGCACAGCTGGCCTTCCCGCTGGACAGGGGGCACCCATGACCGCTCTCCCGATCAAGGGCTATGCCAGGGAGTATGGCAGCGCCGAAGAGATGCTGGCGGCCTATCGCGCCAGGCAGGCCCTGCCGTGGAAACAGGCGGCAAAGCCGGAGGAGCCGGTGCCGGCTGCGGGTGCATCTGCAGGGCCCGGGCTCGATGTCCGCGCCGCCAGCGAGGCGAAAACCCGCGAGGCCAAAACCCGGGAGGCCGACGCGTCGCAAGACGGGACGCAGCCCGGCGCCGTGCCCTGGGCCGTGGTGCGCAACCAATACCGTCTGCACCATGCCAGCACGCCGCTGCGCGGGAAGATGCAGGCCGGCGCGATCATCGCGGCCGTCGCTGCCGAGACCGGCATCGCCATCGATGCGCTCAAGGGCGAGCAGCGCGTCGCCCGGATCGCCGGGGCGCGCCAGCTCGCGATCTGGCGGGTGGCTGATGAGACCGAATTGTCGCTCTMCGAGATCGGGCGGCTGTTCCACCGCGACCACACCACCGTGCTTCACGCCATCCACGTCATCAATCAGCGCCGCGGCGCGGATGTGCGCGGCTATGGCGGCGTTCCCGTTGCCCGGACCGAGGGCAAGAAACCGGCGAACCGGGCGCCCGGGCGTGGAGGCACGCGATGAGCCGGGCCTGGATGCCGCTCTATGTCGCCGATTATCTCGCCGATACCGGCCATCTCAGCGCGGCCGAGCATGGCGGCTATCTCCTGCTGATCATGCATTACTGGCAAAATGGCGGGCTCCCTACCGAGGACCGCCGGCTGGCCCGCATCGCCCGGATGTCGCCGGCGGAATGGGGCGCGAGCCGTGACACGCTGGCCGATCTCTTTGCCGAGGACTGGGTCCATAAGCGCATCGATGCCGAACTGCAGGCGGCAGCCGAGGCCAGCGGGAAGGCCAGGGCCAAGGCCGTCAAGCGTTGGCAGGTCCAAGCTGCGGCAGATGCTGCGGCAGATGCCGCAGGAGTGCCGGGGCATGTGCCGGAGGCATGCAAATCACAATCACAATCACAATCACTAATTCAATCACCCCCAGCCCCCAGGGGGACTGGGCGCGCCAGGGCGCTTCCTGAGCACCGGGAGATCGAGGCTGCGCTCGGCGCCGTGCTCTCGAAGGAGCAGGCTCAGGCCGTCATCGCCCATCGCCGGACGCTGAAGAAGCCACTGACGCTGCATGCGGCGAGACTTCTGGCGAACCAGCTTGCCCTGGCCGCCGAGCCGGACCGCGCCGCGGATCTGATGATTTTGCGGGGCTGGCAGGGTTTTGCGCCGGAATGGGGCGTCAATGCCGGGCTCGCGCTTGCCACCCCGCCGGACCAGTCCGGGAGCGATGCCGGGGCCGGCGTCAGGATCTCGCCGGTCGACGATCCCGAAGCCTGGGATGCCTGGCGGCAGGCGAGGGGCGGCAGGCCGCTTCCGACCGACAGGACCGGCTGCTGGACCGTGCCCAGCCGGCTTCCCCCGACGACCCCGCAGCCAAGCGAGCCAACAGCATGACCGAGACACAAGTACCGCCAGCGGGCGTCGCCGCACGGGTCGCACCAAGCCCCCAAACCCCAGCAGAGCAAACCCCAGCAGAGAAAGACGAGACGATGGCACGCGCAGGACGCAAACCCCGCACGGATGTCGGCCGCTACCGCAATGGCCGGATCAGGAATGCCGAGCGGGGCGAGCGCCCCGAGAAGATCATGGCGGTGGCGCTGGCGCAGCCGCACCGCAAGGGAAATGCCTCGCCGATGGCCGGCTATGCCTTTGGCCGGATGTTTCTGGGCGGGATGATCGACCGGCGCCAGTTCGAGGCGGCCGAGACGGTGACGCGCCGCTTCGTGCGCTATCATCGCCACATCACCGACAGCCTCCCAAAGCTGCCGAGCATGGTCGCCGAGCTGGTCGCGGGCACGACAGGCGAGGGGCCTGAACTCGACGTCGAGACAGTCGCCAAAATCCGCTCGCAGTATCGCGAGCTGCAGGACGCGCTGGCCGATTCCGGCCTGCACCATGACGGCAACGCCATCCTGATGCGGGTCTGCGTGCTCGACCGCGACATCACCGACCACGCGACCATGGGCATTTTCCGCTGCGCGCTGAACGTCATCGCGCATCGGCTGCGCTTGAGCTGATGCCGTAGCTCACGGTGGCGAGCTGCGCCCGGACCAGCGATGGCCGGGCGCCTTTCCGTTTCGGGCAGAACAAGGATGCCGCCACTGCTTACAGGTGCGCCGTGGCGTCTGCTTCAGCCCACAACCATCCCCGACAGGTTTACGGGGCAAGCCGGCATCGCGCCGGCCTCGTCGGTTCTTTTCAGGCTGCAACCCGCAGCTTCAACCCGAGCGCCTTCATCACGCCCATCAGGGTTGAAAGGCGAGGGTCTCCCTTCTCGCTGAGCGCACGATACAGGGCTTCGCGCGTCACGCCCGCATCCTTCGCCACCTGGGTCATGCCGCGCGCCCTCGCGACCTCGCCAAGAGCCTTGGCAAGAAACGCCGGGTCATCCTCATCGAGGGCGGCCTCGATATAGGCGAGCTGCTGCTCAGGGGTTTTGAGATGCTCCTGGATGTCGAAGCGGGTCGTTTCGAGGGGCATGTCTCAGGCCTCCTGTGCCATGCGCTTTGCCTTGGCGATATCCGCCGATTGGCTGCTCTTGTCGCCGCCGCACAGCAGGACAACGATCGTCCTGCCCTGCTGGATGAAATAGACCCGATACCCCGGCCCATAGCTGATCCGCATTTCGCTGACGCCTTCGCCGACCGGCTTGACGTCGCCAAAATTGCCGTCCTCCATCCGTTGGATGCGCGTCGCAATTCGCAGCTGAGCGTTGGTGTCGCGCAAGGCCCCGAGCCAGCTGGAGAAGATCCTGGTCTGGCGGACTTCGAACATTCGTAACTTATAAGTTACGGCGCGATGAGCGTCAACGGATCGGGAAACAAGGGCTGCAGTCCCGCCGCGAGCGAGGCGAGCGAGCCGACAGGATCATGGCGGTGGCGAGCTGCGCCCGGACCAGCGATGGCCGGGCGCTTTCGCGGTTCAGCCCCGGATCATCCAGGCGAGGTCGAGCGCGTCGGAGCGCACCGAGGCGGCCGCCACCGTGGGGTTTTCCTTGCAGACGGCGCATTGGAGCGAAACGCGTTCCATCGCCAGGGCGTGAAGGGTGTTGACCTCCTCCCCATCGGCCCCCGTCTCGATCTCCTGCACGGCTTCCGGGCTCAGGCCGAACTCCAGGGCAAGGTCGTCCTGGCTCAACCCGCAGGCCTGGCGAAGAGCGGCGAACTCGGCACGGGTCATCGGGCAACCTCGCTTGGGGCGGCAGATTCCGGGCAGCGCTGCAGCCGGGGAGGCGACCGCCCGGCTGAAGGAGCATACGAAAAAACCGGCGACCGGTCAGGCGATCAAACGTGCCTTGCGTCCTGTTTCGACGAAGACGCTCTAAACTATCGGAGTCGAGCACGTTTTCTGCGTTCGGACGATCTCGTCGAAACGCAGCCTGAGCTAGGCCTTGTCGACAAAGCTGCCGTCCTGACGATGCATGGATTTGCCTGGGAGCGCGATTTCGCCACGGAAAACGGTCGCGACCCTGCCCGTCAGCCACACGCCGCTTCCAGCCTTCCAGGAAACACCCACGCTTCCACCATCACAGATGACCTCGACTTCCTCGTCGACAAGCCCACGGCGGATGGCCGCCACGGCCGCGCCGCAAGAGCAAGATCCTGACCCCGCCGGCACGCCTCCGCCTCGCTCCCAAATGCGCAGCCTTATGCGC
>NZ_JBFTLD010000386.1:0-4676 GCF_056396265.1 Allobosea sp. 05T422_2
GTGCAGGTATGACGCTCCGGGTCCATGCGCAACTGGCCGCGCTCCAGGGCCTTGGCGTCTTCCGGCCGCGCTGGCGCGCTGACATCCTTGGCGCCTGCGCGGCGCAGGATCGCCTTGACGCGCTCGACCAGCAGTCGCTGCGAGAACGGCTTCCGGATGAAGTCATCTGCGCCCATCTTCAGGCCAAAGAGCTCGTCGATCTCCTCGTCCTTCGACGTCAGGAAGATCACCGGCAGGTCGGATTTCTGCCTGAGCCGCCGAAGCAGCTCCATCCCGTCCATGCGTGGCATCTTGATATCGAAGATCGCCAGATCCGGCGGGTTCTGCTTCAGCCCATCAAGCGCCGATGCCCCGTCCGTATAGGTCATGATCCGGTATCCTTCGGCCTCGAGGGCGATGGAGACCGAGGTCAGGATGTTGCGGTCGTCATCGACCAGCGCAATGGTTGGCATGGGCTTTACGTCTCTGGGCCGCGTTGCAATGACGGGTCCACTCTCGCGAGAGAGCGGCCAAACCGTGGCTGCAATCTAGCGGTGCCGTGACGGTTTCGCTACAGCCTAACGCGTTGTTATGCCGAAAGGGTCCGGAGCGGCTGTCGGCGGCTTCGGCTGGTGCGGCTCACCAAGGCCGATTTTTGAGGGTGAGGAGCGTGCGATGTCTGAGGTTCAGGGACAGGCGATCACGCCGCGCGGCGTCGAACTCGGGGGCACGGCGCCGGATTCCTTCGATGCGGTCGCGATGGCGCGCGAGCTGCTGCGCATTGCTCGCACGGCGCCGCTGGCGACCCTTGACCCGGCAAGCGGATTTCCGTTGTCGACTCTCGTGAATGTCGCGACCGATGTCGATGGAACGCCGCTTCTTCTGCTCTCGAAGCTCGCATTGCATACGCGCAATCTCGATGCCGATCCGCGCTGCTCGATCCTGTGCTTTGCGTTGGGGAAGGGCGACCCCATGGCCAACTCGAAGCGCGTCAGCGTGGCCGGGCGTGCCCTGCGCACCGACGATCCGCGGGCGCGGCGCCGGTTCCTGGCGCGTCACCCCAAGTCGAAGCTCTACATTGATTTCCCCGATTTTTCGCTCTTCCGGCTCGAGGTCTCCGGGCTCCATCCCAATGGCGGGTTTGCCCGCGCAGCCGAGATCGCGACAGGTGACGTCCTGCTCGACCTGACGGGGTGCGATGCGCTGATCGAGGCCGAGGACGGCGCCGTCGCACATATGAACGAGGACCATGCGGACGCGCTCGCGCTGTATGCGACGCGGCTGCTGGGTGAGGCGGAGGGGCGCTGGCGGGCGACGGGACTCGACCCCGAAGGGCTTGATCTTGTCTGCGGCGATGCTGCGGCGCGCCTTGTCTTTCCCGAGCGTGTCACCAGCCCGGGGGCGTTGCGTGCCGCGCTGGTGGCGCTGGCCCAGAAGGCCCGAGCTGCGGCCTGATGACGCTGTGCTGGAGGGCTCGGATTATTCAATCGATTTAGGGAAGCTTGTGCCTGCTCAAGTTTCGTCGGTGACTTGAGCCGGCGCCGCCATGCGCTTAAAGAGCGCCGCACTTGATCTCGCCCACGGTGGCGGAAGCACAGTCCGCCATGTCGAAACAAGGCGTCGAAGGGCGCCGTTTGGGAGAATGCCTGTGGAGACCATCGGTCACTTCAACACCGCCTGCGGCGCCGACACATTCGGCTTCCGCAAGCTCAAGGCGGTGCGCTGGAACTTCGAAGCGGCGCGCCTTTACGAGGAGTCGCTGCGGCGCGGCGAGTCCGAGATCGCCCATGGCGGTGCGCTCTGCGCCGATACCGGCAGCCATACCGGCCGGTCTCCGAAGGACAAGTTCGTCGTCAAGGATGCGCTGACGGAAGGAACCGTCTGGTGGGAGAACAACGGCGCGATCACGCCGGCGCAGTTCGAGACCTTGCTCGCTGATTTCATCGGCCACGCCGAAGGCAAGGAACTCTTTGCCCAGGATCTCTATGGCGGCGCCGACCCGGTGCATCGTGTCAAGGCTCGCGTCTTCACGGAGTTCGCCTGGCACTCGCTCTTCATCCGCAACCTGCTCATCCGCCCGGCTCCGGAAGAGATTCCGACCTATGTGCCGGAGATGACGATTGTCGATCTCCCCAGCTTCAAGGCCGATCCCAAGCGCCATGGCTGCCGCAGCGAGACCGTCGTTGCCATCGATTTCACCCGCAAGATCGTGCTGATCGGCGGCTCCGCCTATGCCGGCGAGATGAAGAAATCGGTCTTCACATATCTGAACTACATCCTGCCCACCAAGGGTGTCGTGCCGATGCATTGCTCGGCGAATGTCGGCCGCAATGAAGACCCGGCGATCTTCTTCGGGCTCTCCGGCACCGGCAAGACCACGCTGTCGGCAGACCCTGACCGCACGCTCATCGGCGATGACGAGCATGGCTGGTCGAAGGACGGCATCTTCAATTTCGAGGGTGGCTGCTACGCCAAGACGATCAAGCTCTCGGCCGAGGCCGAGCCGCAGATCTATGCTGCTTCGCAGCGTTTCGGCACCGTGCTCGAAAATGTCGTGCTCGACCCGATCAGCCGCGTTGTGGATTTCGACGACCAGAGCAAGACCGAGAACACCCGCTCGGCCTATCCGCTCGATTTCATCCCGAATGCGTCGCGCACCGGCCGGGCCGGCACGCCCAAGAACATCGTGATGCTGACGGCCGACGCGTTCGGCGTGATGCCGCCGATCGCCAAGCTGACCCCGGCCGAGGCGATGTACCATTTCCTCTCCGGCTACACCGCCAAGGTCGCCGGCACGGAGCGCGGCCTTGTCGGCGTCGAGCCGGAGTTCTCGACCTGCTTCGGCTCGCCCTTCCTGCCGCGTCACCCGTCGGAATACGCCAATCTGCTGCGCGACTTCATCGCCAAGCACCATGTCGATTGCTGRCTGGTGAACACCGGCTGGACCGGCGGMAAGTACGGTACCGGCCGGCGCATGCCGATCCGCGTCACCCGCCGCCTGCTGTCGGCGGCGCTGGACGGCTCGCTCAACCGCGCCGATTTCCGCCGCGATCCTTATTTCGGCTTCGCGGTGCCGACCTCGGTGCCCGGCGTCGAGCCGCACATCCTCTATCCCGTCAAGACCTGGCAGGATAAGGCCGAGTTCGCCGAAACCGCCAAGACGCTCGTCGGCATGTTCCGCGAGAACTTCAAGCGTTTCGAGAGCCATGTCGATGATGCCGTGAAGGCGGCAGCGCCGACCAGTTCGCTCGCGGCGTGACGCCCGAATCGGATTGATGTGTTACGAGAGGCGGCGATGAGCCGCCTCTTTTTGATTCTGCTGAAGCTTCTCACCACCCTCGTCATCGTCGGGGCGGGTCTTTGGGGCGTCGGCCTCCTGCTGTTCCGCCTCAACGGCGCGCTGGCCATCATGGGCGCCATCGGCTTCGGCTTCGCCGCGCTGGCCGGGCTGATCGGGATCTGGACCGGCGCCCTGCGATTGCCGCTGGGCTTCGCGGTCGTGTTCCTCGGCCTGCTCGGCTGGTGGAACAGCATGCTGCCATCCCATGATCGCGACTGGATCCCCGAGCTTGCGCGCCTGCCGGAGATCGCGCGCGAGGGCGACCGCATCACCGTCAGCAATTTGCGTCATTTCCGCTGGCGCACCGAAACCGACTACGATCAGCACTGGGAAACGCGCAGCTTCGACCTGTCGAAGATCGAGGGCGCCGATCTCTTCCTGTCCTACTGGTCCGGCGAAGCGATTGCGCATCTGCTCGTCAGCTTCACCTTCTCAGATTCCCCGCCGCTGACCTTCTCGATCGAGGTTCGGCGCGAGAAGGGCGAGGAATGGTCGTCGCTGGCCGGCTTCTTCCGGACCTATGAGATGGCCTATGTCGCCGCCGACGAGCGCGACATCGTTGGCCTGCGCACCCATGCGCGTGGCGAGGATGTCAGGCTGTTCCGGCTCGCCGCGACCCCGACCCAGGCCCGCGACGTGCTGCTCGCCTATGCCGCCGACATCAACCGGCTGGCGAAGAAGCCGCGCTGGTACAACACGCTGACGACCAATTGCACGACGGTGGTCTACCATCTCGTCGGTTCGGTTGCCCCCGGCTGGACCTTCTCGCTGCCGCTCGATCCGCGCGTGCTGCTCTCCGGCTACCTGCCGGGCTACCTCGCCCGCATCGGTGCGATCCGCTCCGACATGCCGCTCGACGAGTTGATTCGACGCGGGCGCATCAGTGAGCGGGCACGCACACTGTCCCTCGACGATCCCGCGTTTTCGCAGAGGATTCGCGAAGGCGTGCCGACGGGCCGGCCCTAGCGCCTCGCAAGCCATGGGGTGGACGCGCCCGGAGCGCCCCCGACCTCGTCCGTCCGTGAACCGGGGATGGCGGGCGCCCGGCACGGGGCCGAGCTGCCGCACAGGCCTGCAGCTACCTGAAGAAGATCACCGTCTGCAGCAGGAAGAGCGGGATCAGGATCGCGCCTGACCACAGCATGTAGCCGAAGAAGCTCGGCATATTGACCTTCCGATCCTTGGCGATGGCGTAGACCATGAAGTTCGGCGCGTTGCCGATATAGCTGTTGGCGCCCATGAAGACCGCGCCGGCCGAGATTGCGGTCAGCGTCAGCGCGCCGGTTGTCATCAGGGCTTTCGCGTCGCCGCCGGCAAGCTCGAAGAAGACCAGATAGGTCGGGGCATTGTCGAGGAA
>NZ_JBFTLD010000387.1:0-4599 GCF_056396265.1 Allobosea sp. 05T422_2
AGCGAGATCCAGAAAGCGAGATCCAGAAAACCTCGTCTCGCGCGATCCTGGAGAAATTGCCCAGTCCGACGAAGCGGGCGTTGTCGGGATCGTAGAGCAGGTAGTCCTGCAGGCTGAGCCAGGCCGTCTGCGCGACGGGAATCAGGACGACGCCCGCCGTGACCAGGATCGCCGGCAGCAGGAACCAGAAGGGCGTCAGGCTGCGGCCGAGAGGCTGCCTGTGCGCGAGGGTGAGCGACGTCACGTTTCAAACCTGTCGAAGCGAGGGCTGGAGGCGGCAGCCGGATGCCCGTCTGCCGCCAATCCCGTCAGCCGTGAAAATGCTGCTCGATCGCACGCATMATCTCGTCAGGCTGGATCTGGCCGAGCAGCGCCCTTTGCATGTTGGCCGGCCAGATCCGGGCGATGAAATCCGGTGTCTTGGGCGAATCCGGCAACGAGGCCGCAAACGGCAGCGAGGCCGCGCTCGCATCGACGAAGCGCTTGGGATGCAGCGTCCAGTCCTTCGCCGCCGACGTCGCGATCGGCAACTGCCCGGTGAACTTGTTCAGCACGACGTTGTTCTCGGCCGTGGAGAGGAAGGCGCACCATTTGAAGGCCGCCTCCCTGGCCTTGCTGGCAGCGAAGACGGCGTTGGACTCGTCGCCGAAATAGGTCCAGCCCTTGCCGTCCGGGCCTCGCGGGACCGGCACAGCCGAAACCTTGTCGCCGAGCACGCCGACGATCTCGTTGGCCGAGCCGACATGATGGATGGTCATGGCGGTCCGGCCAGCCTTGAAGGTATCGACGATCTGCCGGAAGCTGTCGGTCGGTGCCGAGGCCGGCACCACCTTGTCCTTGACGGTGAGATCCACGAACCAGCGGTTGGCTGCGAGCGCCTTGTCGCTGACCATTCCGCCCTTCTCGAAACTGGCGCCGCCGCCGAGCACGAACGGCCCCCAGTGGTCGAAGCCACCAGCGCCGCCACGCAAGCCGAAGCCCGAGACATCGCCCTTCGTGAGAGCCTTGGCCGCCGCACGGAATTCATCGAAGGTTGCCGGCGGTTTCAGCCCCGCCTGCTCGAACAGGTCCTGCCGATAATAGAGATAGAGCACGACATATTGCAGAGGCAGGTAATATTGCTTGCCGTCGGCGCCCCTGTTGATCTTCCAGATGTTGTCCGCAATGTCGCTGCGCCCGGCCCAGCCGGCGATCAGGTCATTGATCGGGGAGAGCGCCTTCATCTGCTGGAAGCGCGCAGCCCAGGACAACCGCACCATCGCGCAGTCGGGTCCGTTGCCGGCGACGAGGGCGGCGAAGAGCCGGGTCTGGTAGTCGTTACCACCGCCCCAGGGGATGCTCTCGGCCTGGACCTTGATGCCGGGATTCGCTGCCTCGAACTTGGCGATGAGTTCAGCCGGCGAATGCTGCGGGTTGTCGAAATGGTACCACCAGCGCACCGTTGTGGTGGCTTGGGCGATGGCGGGGCGGGCGAGGGGGCTGGCGAGAGCGCCGGCGCCCGCTAATTTGATGAAAGTCCTGCGTTCCATGGTTGGCTTCCTCCGGTTTTTTTATCGTTGAGGTGGTTGGCAATGTGGCGGCCGCCAGCGGTGATCATGTCGGCAGCGGCAGCGAGTTCCCTGCTCATGCGCAGGCAGCCATGCACGACGCCGGGAACGTGATCGAAACGGAAGGGCACGCCGGCCTCGCCCAGGCGCTGGGCCAGCCGGATGGTGTCGTCGCGCAGCGGATCGAGCCCCGCGGCGGAGAGATAGAGCGGCGGCAGGCCGGCAAGCGCAGCCCGGCCAGGCGCCGCGAGACTCAGCGTCTCGTCCGGCTCGGCACCGAGGAAATTGTTCCAGTACCAGCGCATGTTCGCGCTGGTGAGCAGGTAGTCGCCGCCACCGAAGGCCGCATGGCTCGCCGTCGAGAAGTCGGGTTCGTAGCAGCCGTAGAACAGCGCGGCAGCCGATAGCGGCGGCAAGCCCTCATCGCGCCGGCGCAGCAGTGCTGCCAGCGCCAGATTGGCGCCGGCGGAATCGCCCGCGATCGCGATCCGCTCCGCCGGTATGGGCGTGCCCAGGCCGCCACGCTCGACGAAGGCGACGCTGGCCAGGAGATCGTCGAGCGGCGCCGGGAACGGGTGTTCCGGAGCGAGCCTGTAATCGACGCCCAGCACGGCGCAGCCCCCTGCCACCGCGAGATTGCGCATCGTTCCGTCATGGGTCTCGATCGAACCGAAGGTCCAGCCGCCGCCATGCGCATAGACGATGACGGACTCTGCCTGCGCGCCTTCAGGTCGGTAAAGCCGCGCACGCATCGCGCCGGCATCCGTGGGAATGACCAGATCGCTCGCCGGGATGGCCGGAGCGCCATCGCTCCACGGCAATGTTGCGGCATCGACCGTTGCACGTGCTTCGGCAATGGGTGCGGAGCGGAAATCGAAGGCGGGGCCGGCGCGGAGCAGTTCCAGAAGCACCTGCATCTGCGGATCGATCCAGGTCGTCATTCGCGGGCTCTTCATTAGGCGGTTCCGTCACGCAGGACGATCGTGTCGATATGCTCCGCCATGGCCGATGACAGGCCTTCCCCATCGCGGGCCTCGAGCAAGGCGAGCAGCAAGCGGTGGCGTGTCGCGGTCTCGGTCAGCGGGCGGCGATGCCCCGGTGCCCAGAGCTTCGAGCGGTGCGAATGCAGGGTGCAGCGGGTCAGGATCTGCTCGAGCGCGTCCAGTCCCGACAGGCGGAAGATCGTCAGGTGGAAAGCCATGTCGAGGATGATCAGGGCATATTCGTCGCCGGCTGCGGCGACGGCATCCATGTCGGCCTGTATGGCGTATAGCCGCTCCAGGCTGTCGCGCTCGACATGATGCACCGCCCGCAAGGCGCCACGGATCTCGACCCGGCGGCGCAGAGCCAGAATTTCCTCCGCCTCCTCCGGATCAAGCCTGGTCACCATCGTGCCGCGATGCCCGGAGCGGGTCACGAGCCCGTCCTCCTGCAGGCGCAGGAGCGCCTCGCGGATCGTGCCCTGGCTGCAACCATGCTCGCGCGCCATGCCGAGCTCGGTGAGAGCGCTCTCGGGACGCAACTCATTCAGCATGATCTGCCGCTTCAGTGACTCGTAGACGACGTCACGGGGCCTTCGAATCTGGTTCGGAATAAGCACATTCATCAATATCGATAATGATATCGATATTCGACATCTCAAGTCAGTTTGCGAGGGCTTGCTCGGACCTCGATCCCACGGCGCACTGTTGCAGCGGCGGTCAGGGGATGTATCGGCCTCGACGAAAACGACTCAGACCAGCGCTGGACAGCCGCAGGTAGTCCAATCGTCGGTGGCGGTGGACAAAGCGGCGCGTCCAGGCGCTCATTCTCGACGCTTGCCAATAATGAATTCCGCCTGCTTCGGCGCCAGCATTGCTAGCGGATACTCAAACTCAGAGGGCTGACTTGGGAGAACCAAGCGCGAGATGCCCAGAGACAGAAAGGGCGAGCAGCAGGGAGGATATGTGTTGCGAATGCTTGAGAATTCCATCGTGTAGCCGATCCAAGATCTCCCGCACGGGCATAAGATGAACGCTCATCCCCTCTTCGCTGGCGTCCAGTTTCCGGCTCCCCGTCAACTCTGCCCCCATAGCAAGATAGACGTGGACCCTGTTCGGTTGGGTGGCTGGGTTGGCGAAGAGCGAAGAAACGAGGCGCAACTCCGTCGCGCGATAGCCGGTCTCCTCCTCGAGTTCACGTGCAGCTGATCGCCCCGGGTCGAGATCACCTTCGTCCATCGTCCCTCCTGGCAGCTCCAGGAAAGTATCCGCCGCGCCGTGCCTGTACTGGCGGACCAAAACAATCTCGTCGCAGGGCGTGATCGCGACCGTTTGAACCCAATCGGGATAAGTAAGTACGTAGTAGGGCGAGACCCTGTGCCCTGTCGGCGTCAGGCACTCATCCGCCCTGACGTCAATCCAGCGATCTTTCAGCAATGTCCTGGAAGAGAGGGTACGCCATTTCATGTCCATAGTTTTAGCTATACCCAGCACGCCATGGCGCGCCAAGGCGGCGGTGTCGCCCGCAGTGACCCTCAATGCGATCGTCACATTAGAATCGAGGCGGCGAGAGCTAGCCGCTCAATCGCGGCCTCAACACCGCGCCGACATCTTGTCCGGAACCACCCGCGTGCCTGGCAGCGGGATCTGAACCTGATACGGGCGTGATCTCGCCATTGCCTGAGTGAATGGACCTGCAGAGCCCACGGCAGCGGCAAATCGACACCACCATATGCTTGGCCCCCGCCGAGGCGGAACGAAATGCGGTCAATCCGCTTTATCTATCTGATATAGTGGAGTTTTTGGTGAGCGGGGAGGGGATCGAACCCTCGACCACATGATTAAAAGTCACGTGCTCTACCACTGAGCTACCCGCCCTCACAGGGCGCTGACATACGGACGCCCCGCCCGCCGGTCAACATCGTTCGCACACTCCCGTCATTRTTCGATGGCTTTGAGATGTGGCAGAAGCGCTCCGGAGGATCCGCATGACCGATTTGCCCACCCTGTCCGAGATCAAGGCCGCCAAGGCTCTTGTGGACACTGTCTTCCCGGGAACGCCGCAATATGCC
>NZ_JBFTLD010000388.1:0-6972 GCF_056396265.1 Allobosea sp. 05T422_2
GGATTGAACGAACCCGCTGACGCGGGAAAGCTGCGGGGTTTGTGACGGGAGGCTCCTGCTGGGAGGGTTTGGGTGTTGAAGCCACCCAGCCCAGCAGGAGCTCCCGATGACCGAAGCCAAGCCGATGAGCGCCCTTCGTCGCCGCATGATCGACGACATGACGCTTCGCAACCTGTCGCCGGCCACGCAGCGATCGTATCTGCACGCGGTGACGAAGTTCAGCCGTCATTTCGGCTGCCCGCCGGACCGGCTCGGGCTTGAGGATGTGCGCTCGTTCCAGGTGCATCTGGTCTCGCAGGGGATATCCTGGCCGGCGCTGAACCAGACGGTGTGCGCGTTGCGGTTCTTCTACGGCGTGACGCTGGACCGCGCCGAGATCCCCGAGCGGATCGTCTATGCGCGCACGCCGCGCAAGCTGCCGTCGATCCTGAGCGCCGATGAGGTCGTGCGCTTTCTGGAGGCGGTCCCGTCGCTGAAGACGCGGGTGGCGCTGACCACGGCCTATGCCGCGGGCTTGCGCGCCTCGGAGGCGGTGAGCCTGAAGGTGGCCGATATCGACAGCAGCCGGATGGTGCTGCAGGTCCGGCATGGCAAGGGCGCCAGGGACCGCACCGTGATGCTGTCGGCGGCGCTGCTGGCCATCCTGCGCAGCTACTGGCGCTTGGCGCGCCCGGCGCCATGGCTGTTCCCGGGCCGCAGCCCGGACAAGCCGATCGATGTCCAGGTGCTGCACGCCGCCTGCCGCTCGGCGGCGAAGGCGGCAGGGCTGACCAAGCGGGTCAGCGTCCACACGCTGCGCCACAGCTTCGCCACCCATCTTCTGGAGAGCGGAACCGATATCCGGATCATCCAGGTGCTGCTGGGCCATAGCAATCTGTCGACGACGGCGCGCTACACCCATGTGGCGACCTCGACGATCGCCAGGACGCAAAGCCCGCTGGACCGTCTCGACCTGGCCGTGACGCCGCCTGCCTGAGCGGCGGCCATGGCAGCCGATCTGGAGGTGGCGGATATCTTCCGCCGCCATGGAGCCGCCTACCGCCAGGAACGGCGTGGCCATCTCRGCCGCGTCGAGACGCGGGTCATGCGCGCCATCGAGCTGTGCCGGACGGCGGCGCTCGGCGGTCATCTCGAAGCCTGTGGCGACTGCAGCCATCGGCGCATCGCCTACAACAGCTGCCGCAACCGGCACTGCCCGAAGTGCCAGGGAGCGGCCCGGGAAGCCTGGCTCGCCGCGCGCGTGAAGGACCTTCTGCCCACGCCTTACTTCCATGTCGTGTTCACCGTGCCGGCCGCGATCGGGGCGATCGCCTTTCAGAACAAGGCCCTCGTCTATGGCATTCTGTTCGAGGCGGCGCTCTGGACCTTGAAGACCATCGCCGCCGATCCGCGGCATCTGGGCGGCGAGATCGGCGGAATCGCCATCCTGCACAGCTGGGGGCAGACCCTCTCCCATCATCCCCATATCCACTGCCTCGTTCCAGGCGGCGCATGGGCGCCGGACGGGCGATGGATCGCCTGCCGGCCGAGCTTCTTCCTGCCCATCCATGTTCTCTCGCGTCTGTTCCGTCGCCGCTTCCTCGAACGGCTTGCCCAGRCGCATGAGGCAGGCGAGCTCGCCTTCTTCGGCGACCTGGCCGCGCTCAATGGGTCCAAGGCGTTCGCSAGCGCGCTGGCCGGGCAGCGCAGGGTCAACTGGATCGTCTACGCCAAGCCGCCCTTCGGCTCGCCGGAGCATGTGCTGGCCTACCTTGGGCGGTACACTCATCGTGTCGCCATCGCCAACAACCGCCTGGTCGCCGCRGATGATGACGGCGTCGCCTTCCGCTGGCGCGACTATCGCCATGGCAACGCCGCCCGGACCATGAGGCTCGATCCCGCCGAGTTCATCCGCCGCTTCCTGCTGCACGCACTGCCCGACGGCTTCCACCGCATCCGCCACTTCGGCTTCCTCGCCAACGGCCACAGGCGCTCCAGGCTTGTCTTCATCCGCCAGGCCATCGCCGCAACCGCCAGCAGGCGCACCAGCGACCATGACGCCARCATCCAGGGGGCCGCCCGTCCATCGCGCCCGGCCTTCGATCCGGCGCTTTGCCCGTGCTGCGGCGGCGCCATGCGCGTCATCGCGACCCTCCCGCGCTGCCGGCCTTGCCCGGATACGTCATGACCAGAGGCCATCGGCATCGCAGWCCCGATCCTGTTGCCCTGCACRCCACTGCGTCGCGGCGAGCAATGCCCTGCGCCCGGCTCTGTCCCACAGCCATCAGGCGGATCATCGACGCTCCCGTCGCGCCCGCGCCCCCATGGCTCCCGGCCGCGCACTGCTCTGCCGCCGGCAGCGTCCGTCAGCCCGCTCCCATCAGGACTGCGATCGGTCCTGTCGGAGGCCCCTTGAGCAGCGGCCCCAAGGCACAAAACCCATAGGCCCTCGCGCCGGCGGCTTCGTTCAATCCGGCTTCAATGAGGTCGCGCGCCGCGCCTCGCTCCACGATCAGTGCCGCGCGACCTCACAGAACCCTCCAGATTCCGATTGAAGCGGGCGGGGTATTCCGAAGCGAAGCCGGCAGGGCATTCCGATTTGAAGCCGGCATGTGATTCCGAGATGAAGCCGGCACCCTGAAGGGGGTGTTGGAGGCCTGGGTCAGCCACTCTGGCAGACGTTTTCCGTATCTGAGCCCCGGCGAGATCGGGCGTCGTCTTGGTGTGGCGCGCAGTACCGTGCAGGGGAACYTGGCRCGAGCCCGGGAAGCCGGCCTGTCCTGGCCGCTGCCGGCGGAGCTGAGCGATGATGCGCTGGCAGGCCGGTTGTTCGCGCGATCCGGTGCTCTTTCGGGGGCGCGTCGCCGCCCCGAGCCGAACTGGGGCGACCTCGTCGTCGAGCTGAAGAAGCCCGGCGTGACGATGGCGATCCTGTGGGAGGAGTATCGCGGCGTCCATCCGCAGGGCTACGGCTATAGCCGTTTCTGTGACCTCCTGCGCGGCTTCCAGCGTCGGCTGTCGCCGACCATGCGTCAGGAGCACGTCGCCGGCGACAAGGTCTTCGTCGATTATTCCGGCAAGAAKCTCGGCATCGTCGATGCCCGGACCGGCGTCATCCGGGAGGCCGAGATTTTCGTCGGCGTGCTTGGCGCCTCGAACTTCACCTTCGCCGAGGCAAGTTGGACCCAGGCCCTGCCGGACTGGATCGGCTCGCATGTGCGGATGTTSCGGTTTTTCGGCGGCGTCCCCCGCCTGATCGTGCCGGACAACCTGAAGGCCGGCGTCAACAAGGCTTCGTTCTACGATCCGGATCTCAACCGCAGCTACGGCATGATGGCCTCGCATTACGGCGTCGGCGTACTGCCGGCCCGCGTCCGCAAACCGCGCGACAAGGCGAAGGTCGAGAACGGGGTCCGCTTCGCGCAAAGCGCCATCCTTGGACGCTTGCGCAACCAGACCTTCTTCTCGCTGGCCGAGGCCAATGCCGCGATCCGCGACGCCGTCGACCGGATCAACGACCATGTCATCCGGCGCCTTGGCGTCACCCGCCGCCATCTGTTCGAGACCGTCGAGCGGCCGGCCCTGGCGGTACTGCCCGAGGATTACGAGTTCGCCGAGTGGCGCCTGGCCCGCGCCGGCGTCGATTACCACGTCGAGTATGACGGCTATTTCTACTCCGTCCCCCACGGCCTGATCCGCGAACAGGTCGATCTGCGGGCCACCAGCCGGACGATCGAGGTCTTCCATCGCGGCCAGCGCGTCGCCGCTCACCAGCGCCGCTATGGCGGACGCCGGCACGGTACCAACCCCGATCACATGCCGAGCTCTCACCGGCGCTACGCCGACTGGAGCCCTGAACGGCTTCGGCGCTGGGCGGCGACGGTGGGCCCGAGCACGGAGGGCCTGGTCATTGCCATCCTGGCCAACCGCCCGCATCCCGAACACGGCTTCAGAACCTGCCTCGGCGTACTGCGCCTGTTCCGCGACCTCAAGCCGTCCCAGGCCGAAGCCGTCTCCGCGCGCGCCCTCGAGATCGGCGCTTTCGCCTACCGCGCGGTTGCCGCCATCGCCGCCAGACAAGCCGCGGCACCAGCCAGGACCTCCACCGAACCCGCCGCCATCATCGAGCACAGCAATCTGCGCGGCCCCGGCTACTTCCACTGACACCAGGAGACATCATCATGTTGATCCATCCCACCATGACCTTGCTCGCCGGGCTCGGACTGCACGGCATGGCCAAGAGCTTCCAGGAGCTCCAGGCCCAGCCCGAAAGCCGCGCCCTCGAACATGCCGACTGGCTCGCCCTCCTGCTCGAACGCGAGAGCACCGCGCGCAGCCAAAAACGCTTCGAGAACCGCGCACGCACCGCCAGGCTGCGCCACAACGCCAGCATCGAGGATGTTGACTTCAAGGCGTCGCGCGGCCTCGACCGCGGGCTCTTCCTCAGCCTCGCCGGCGGCGACTGGATCCGTCAGCATCGCAGCTTGCTGATCACCGGGCCGGYCGGCGTCGGCAAGAGCTGGCTCGCCTGCGCCCTCGGGCAAAAGGCCTGCCGCGACGATGTCTCGGTCGCCTACCATCGCGCCCCGAGGCTCTTCACCACCCTGGCCCAGGCCCGTGACGAGGGCCGCTACGCCCGCCTGCTCAAGGCGCTCGCCAGGGTCGAACTCCTGATCATCGACGACTGGGGGCCGGAAAAACTCGACGATACCCAGCGACGCGATCTCCTCGAACTCACCGAGGATSGTTACGAGCGCCGCGCCACCATCATCACCAGCCAGATCCCCGTGGACCGCTGGTACGAGATTATCGGGAATCCCACGATCGCCGACGCCGTCATGGATCGTATTGCCCACAATGCCTACCGCATCGAACTCGCCGGCGAGAGCATGCGAAAACGCCAGTCGCAGAGCCCTCCAGCCACGATCGCTTGACCGTCAAATCCATCCACGACAATCATCACGAACGACCCAGGCAAATCACCTCGCACCTGCCGGCTTCAAATCGGAATGGGGTGCCGGAATGAAATCGGAACAGGGTGCCGAATTCATATCGGAATTGCCCGCCGAATTCGTCGGAATCCGCAATAAGGCGCTGGTCGAGGTTCCGCACGACGGTCGCGGCTGCGACGCGGCCATTCAGGGCTAGCTGGCAATGCCCAACCGATCAATGGCGCTCGACCAGGTCGGATCAACCTTAGCCAGGCCACATCACGTGGCCGTGGGTGTAGTCAGCGTGACTTGCTGTATTCCTGCCAAGCAACCAGAAATTCGCTCTCGAGCTCTTGATTGAATGTGGCTAGCGCTTTGGCTACGTCATGCCAGTCGGCGTCGTCGAGGCACAGTTCGTAGTTGTCCGTGAAATTGGCGACGGCTTCGTAAATTTCACTGCCGCTGCGCAGGCCTTTATTGGCTGGAAGATCGCGAGATACCCCACATTCTTGGAGCTTTTCTTTCGCGCTGCACGTAAATGTGCCTTTTTTGGTCTTATTTAGCCATATCCTTGTCGACCAAAATCCAAGAACATTGCCCTGAGTGATATTCAATATCTCAATTTTACTTTCCACAAACTTCTCCAATTTGCTCACGATATCAATTCCCGGCCCGGCCGCGTCTTTCACGGGCAAGCGAAAAATTCGCGAACAGCGCTGAGAACAATAAGACTACCCCGCCGAATGCGAAGCCGAAGGCGGCGATGAACATTAGGCCGCGCTTCGGGCCTTCGGCCCCAGCAATGAATGCTATCAAGGCGCATCCCAACAAGACGGTGCCTATCAACAAGCACACCAGCCGCCGTGCCTTCGACATAGGCTTAGGCGCATCCGGGTCGTTGTAGATGATCGGGCCGTCGGGGTCGTTGTCGTTGAGAAAGCGGGGTTCGGGGACTTTCATAGGCCGGGACCATGCGTGGCCGGCGCTCGCGGGTCGATATTAACCGCGGCCAATCCCTTGTCATTCTCAGCCAGGCTCTGCCTGGAAGCAGCTGAGGCGCCCTCCGGCTGTCGCTATGGGCGGGATGTGCGCTTTGCTTCAAGCCGCGCCAGGAGCCGGCACAGGCGGGAATTGAGCGTCGCCTCTATGGTCTCGATCCGCTCCCATCGCCAGCGCGAGCCGCCCGTGCGCCTCATCATGCAGCACTGAGGCGTTACGGATAGCCGAAATCCGGCCCTCTTGGCGTTGTTACAGATAAGCAACTTAATGCCCAGCAGGTTTTTCAATTATCTGTAACGCCAAGAACTCTTCGTCGCTATTTTGTTACAGATATCCGTAGCAACGCGCACGTCGGTCTCCTCCTACCCGTAACAACGAGCATCAGGGCTGCAGAACGGCCAGCACAAACAGAGAACGCTGACACTGCTAGTGCTAAAGCAGCGATTGTCCGTCGGATCGGTATTCGGGTAGCTGTAACCATGAAGCCCCCGGTTTTTTCTCTCCAGCCCGGCCATTGCACGCGCTGCTCGGTGGCGTTCCCGGCGGACGCCGCCCCCTTTATCGTCTCAGAAACGGTCGCCAGGGACTACCTCGATCCGTCTATCCCCCGCATCGGATGGATTGCGACGGTGAAAGCGTCCGTCCCCGTCTGCGACGCGTGCCTTACCAGTTGGGAACGCACCTGGTGCACGGCAGAGATGGTCTGCGAAGGATGCGGCGATCGCATGTTCGTTCCCCCTCGGGACAAGAGGGCGACCTGTTCCACTGCCTGTTGGCAACGCGCCCGGCGGGCGCGGATACAGCGCGAACGTCCTCCCCTGAAATGCAACGTGTGTGCGACGTTCTTCTTCCCAAAGCGTCGTGCCGACGCGAAGTACTGCTCCAATCTCTGCCGCCAGCTCGCCTACCGGCTGCGGCTCGGGTGACGAGGGCGGCAAGGCCAACTCTGCGGTTGATCAGCGTCGAGTGGACGTACCCGTCAGGATGCCCGGATCAGTGAGCATCTGCAGGATCTTGATCGTAGCGGCTGTTGATGCAGCCGGCGTTGAGGACGTCGCGAGGG
>NZ_JBFTLD010000389.1:0-4472 GCF_056396265.1 Allobosea sp. 05T422_2
GCTCAGCTCTGCCCGGCGTCGTGCATGAGGGGCAGGCGGCATTGGTCTGATCCGGAATGGCCGATTCGCGACCGCACAGCCGGGCTCGCGGCCTTGCCAGGCGTGGCCGGCGCGACGGCTCATAGCTCCTGGGCCGTTCACGCACCCTGCTCGCTCCATACCGATCAGCACCAAGCTCGCCCTGGAGCCGTGGCACGGGAGCGCAAATCCCGAAAACCCCTGCTATCCCGACCATTCCTTGTGCGGGGGGCGCGGCATGCGCGGCGGCGCCTACCCCCCATCCCGCGCACGAACGAGGCTATGGGTTAGCCATCGCTGGCGACTCGCCCCGTAAGCCCTTCATCMCGGTCTGCAATCACCGCTGACCACCTCGCAGCTGTTGGATGAGGGGGCATGGACCCCCTCTATAGGCGGGCGGCGAGGGCAAGAGGCCGCGTCCCGGAATGGCTTCGGGGGAACCGGTCCGGCAGGTCGGCATCGCCGAGGCAGCAGGAGCTAGGGACCTTGGTCGGTAGTGTAGGGAATTAGGTCTGGAAGAACGACCAGACCAAACTCCGTCGCGCGCCCCAGACGCTGGTCGGGAAATAACGTCCGACATAGTCCTCTAACGACCAGTAGTGCCGACAGGCATCATGCTGTCACTGCGATAGGCCCATGACGGGCTGAAGCGCTGTCCGATCAAGTTCTGGCAAACGATGCAACCAGCGTCGTGCCTCTTTGGCGCGAGCGGCGGAGCATTGTCCCAGGCAAGGCCAACACGGGGTCCTGGACACCCCAGGAGGGCGTCATGGTACAGTACATTCGCTCCGATCTTGAATTCATCCTCGAGCAGATCAGGATTGCGGAGCGGAATGCTCAGGGCGAGAGCCTTACTGACATCCTGCCCAGCGTCCAGGTGCCCTTCGGTCTGCGGACCGTCGATGGTACATTCAACAACCTGGCCCACCCGGAATTCGGGGCCGCGGACCTGGCGTTTGCGCGCCTGACTGACCCGTCCTTCCAGGCGGCCGAGGCCGGCACCAATTATGGTGTTCCAGGCGGGGTCGTGGACTCCGAGCCGCGCACGATCAGCAACCTGATCGTCGACCAGACCAACAACAATCCGGCGGCCGTTGCGGCTGCTGCGCAGAACCCGGGATCGAGCACCGTCATCAGCCCCGGGCTGGACGGGATTTTCGGCACGGCGGACGACAAGCCGGTCAACTTCATCCCGAATGTCTCCCCGGATGTCGGCCTTTCCGCGCCGTTCAACGCCTGGATGACCTTCTTCGGCCAGTTCTTCGACCACGGTCTCGATCTCGTCACCAAGAGTTCAAGCCAGACCGAAGTCGTCTTCATTCCGCTGAAGCCCGATGACCCGCTGTTCAGCACGGCTCCCGGCGCTTTGAACTTCATGGTTCTGAGCCGCGCTGCAGGTGGCCAGGCTGCCACGAACACGACCTCGCCCTTCGTCGACCAGAGCCAGACCTACTCCTCGAATCCCTCGCACCAGGTCTTCCTGCGTGCCTATGAGCTGGACGCCAACGGCGATCCGGTGGCGACCGGCGAACTGATCACCAACCGCAATCTCGGCGCTGACGGCAGGTTCGGCACCGCCGACGATGTCGAGATCGGCGGCATGGCGACCTGGGCTGTGGTCAAGGCCCAGGCCCGCGACATTCTCGGCATCAATCTCACCGATGCCGATGTCGGCAATGTGCCGGTCCTGGCCGTGGACGCCTACGGCAACTTCATCAAGGGGCCGGGCGGCATGCCGATGGTCATGATGACCGACGGCAGCTTCACCGAGGGCAACCGGGCGGAGCCGATCAGCCTGGCGGGCGCAGCCCACACCGGCCATGCCTTCCTGAACGACATCGCGCATAATGCCGATCCGGCGGGCAAGACCGCGGATACCGACACCATCGTCAGCACCGGCCCGCTGGCGGCTGGCCAATACGATAACGAACTCCTCGACGCGCATTACATCGCCGGCGACGGTCGCGTGAACGAGAATATCGGTCTCACCGCCGTGCACGCCGTGTTCCATTCCGAGCATAATCGCCTGGTCCAGCAGACCAAGGACGTGGCGCTGGCGACCGGCGATCTCGCCTTCCTCAACCAGTGGCTCGATACGCCGGCCACGACCTTCCCGCTGACGCAGGCCCAGATCGACGCGCTCGACTGGAACGGCGAACGCCTGTTCCAGTCCGCCAAGTTCGGCACCGAGATGCAGTATCAGCATCTGGTGTTCGAGGAGTTTGCCCGCACGGTCCAGCCGCAGGTCGACGAATTCCTGGCGCCCAACGGCTACGACACCACGATCAACCCGGCGATCCTCGCGGAGTTCGCGCACACGGTCTATCGCTTCGGCCATTCGATGCTGACCGAGACGGTCGATCGCTTCGACCCGAATTTCAACACTGTCGGCGGCGATTCGCAGCTCGGCCTGATCGCGGCCTTCCTCAATCCGCTCGCCTATGCCGCAAGCGGCGTGACGCCGGAGCAGGCGACCGGCGCGATCGTGCGCGGCGTTACCCGCCAGGTCGGCAATGAGATCGACGAGTTCGTTACCGAGGCGCTGCGCAACAACCTGCTCGGCCTGCCGCTCGATCTRCCGGCGCTGAACATTGCGCGCGGTCGCGATACCGGCATCCCGTCGCTCAACAATGCGCGCTCCGAATTCTTCGCGATGACCGGCGACAGCCAGCTCAAGCCCTATACCAGCTKGACCGACTTTGCCGGGCATCTGAAGCACGCGGAGTCGCTGATCAACTTCATCGCGGCCTATGGCACGCATGGGTCGATCACCGGCGCGACGACGATGGCCGACAAGCGCGCGGCGGCGACGTTGATCGTGCTGGGCGGAGTCGGTGCGCCCGGAGATCGCCTCGATTTCCTGAACGCCACCGGCGCCTTTACCGGCGGCACGCTCGGCGGCCTCAACGATGTCGATTTCTGGATCGGCGGCCTTGCGGAAGAGAAGATGCCGTTTGGCGGCATGCTCGGCTCGACCTTCAACTTCGTCTTCGAAACCCAGCTTGAATCCCTGCAGAACGGCGACCGCTTCTACTATCTGTCGCGCACCGCCGGCATGAATTTCGGTACCGAACTCGAGAACAACTCCTTCGCCAAGCTGGTGATGCTGAACAGTGATGCGACGCATCTGCCGAACGCGATCTTCACCACCCCGACCTTCACGCTCGAAGTCGATCCGACCAAGCAGCACACAGGGCTGAACGAGGCTGGGCCTGATGGCATTCAGCTCGACGATCCCAATACCCTGGTCGACGAAAGCGCCGACAACGTCGTCGGAGCCGATGGCATTGCGGGCAATTCCGACCCGACCGGCGGCATCGAGATCAATGGCGTCGAAATTGTTCCTCTCGTCATCCGCAACAATCCGGCGACGCCCGGCGCGGACACCAACTACCTGCAGTACACCGGTGAGGACCATGTTGTCCTCGGCGGCACCGCGGGGAATGACGTCATCATCTCCGGCGATGGCGACGACACGCTCTATGGCGATGGCGGCAATGACCGGCTGGAAGGCGGCTACGGCAACGATACCATTCTGGGTGGCGCCGGCGACGACATTATCCAGGATCTGGGCGGCGATGACCGGCTCGAGGGCGGCGACGGCAACGACGTCATCCACGCCGGGAACATGATGGTCGGTGGCGTCGGGAACCTGATCCTGGGCGGCGCMGGCAAGGACTACATCGTCACGATGGAGGATATCTCGACCACCTTCGGTGGCCGCGGCGACGACTTCATCTACAGCTCCAAGACCAGCTTGCCGCCGACCGGAAACGAGGGCGATGACTGGATCGAGAAGGGCACGCAGGACGGCGCCCCTGGCGACAATTTCGCGCCCCTCCTGGCCGACGACATCATCGGTAACGACATCTTCGTCGGTGGCGGCGGCTTCGACGAGTTMATCGGCGAGGGCGGTGATGACATCTTCGTCGGCAGCGATGCCCAGGACAAGATGGACGGCATGTCCGGCTTCGACTGGGTCACCTATAAGAGCGACAATCAGGGCGTCACGGTCGACCTGACCTTGGCCGCGCTGGCCCAGCCGCATGGCGAGACGCCAAACACGAATGTGGGGGCAGTGCAGCCCGTCGGCGCCTCTCCGGCTTCGATCCTCGACCGCTTCGCCGAGGTCGAGGGCCTGTCCGGTTCGCGCTTTGCCGACATCCTGCGCGGCGACAATATCGACGCGGTCACGATCCTCAATCATGGCGGCGCCACGGGCGGCGCGCTGACCAATGTCGCGCTGATCGACGGGCTAGCGGCACTCCTCGGCCAGGCCGGTCTCTCGACCACCGGCTTCGCGACCGGCAACATCATGCTCGGCGGCGCCGGCAGCGACCTGCTCGAGGGGCGTGGCGGCGACGACCTGATCGATGGCGACCGCTGGCTGAACGTGCGCATCAGCGTGCGGGCCAACGCCGATGGAAGCGGTGGGGAGATCGCGACCTTCGACA
>NZ_JBFTLD010000390.1:0-4344 GCF_056396265.1 Allobosea sp. 05T422_2
CTTCCCCCCGCGGTCGCAGAGGCGAACGACGAGGGATCCAGGCGGGCCAACCCGGAGGCCACAACATGTCGACATTGAAGCACTGGTCGCTTGCTTTCGCCCTGCTTGCCGGCGTGGCGTCCTGGTCCGACAGCCAGCCGGCCAGAGCGCAGACGGTCATTGTCGCGGGTGTCGGCCCGGCGGCCATCGATGAGCTCAATGTCAAGKTTGCGGCAGTCGACCGGGCCAATCACACCATAATCGTGCAGCAGCGAGGCCACCGTTGGCTTGTCGAGGTGCCGGAGGTTTTCGGTGATCTCTCCAGGGTCAAGGTTGGAGACAACCTCGAAATCAAGCGGATCGACGGGGCGATCGCGGCCGTCACCAGGGGCAAGAAGGGACTCAAACCCGGCATCCGTTACTCCGAAGGCAAGTCGGATGCGGTTTTCCAGAATCTGCCCTCACGGTTTGTGACCCGCACCGCGACCGTGACGGCGAAATTCAACGGCTTCGATCCTGCCAAGAAGATTGCCACGATCGACGGGCCGGATGGCCGGCGGTCGCTGCCGGTCGCGGATCCCGTCCTCGCTGCCGATCTCCAGAAGCTGAAGCGCGGCGACATGATCGAGATCGTCTTTACCGAGGCGTTCCAGGTGACACTCAAGTGAGTAGGCGCGGGCTGGCATTTCCCGCCTGACACGGATACCGTCGTGATAATTTCAAAGGGTTGGATGCGGAAGCCATGTCGTCGCCGAACATTCATCCTGCTGCCCCGGGCCATTTGCCGCCCTTCATCACGGCGCCGGGAGAGACTGACTATCTCATGGTCGCGATGGCGGTGCTGCTCCTCGTCGCGATCCTGACGGTTGGCGTCATCTTCTTCCGGCTGCACACATTGCCGGAGCGGATGGCGCATAAGTCGCAGAAGCTCCAGTTCGAGATTGTCGCGGTCCTTGGGCTTCTGGCTCTGTTCACGCACATCCACCTGTTCTGGGTGGCCGGGCTCCTGCTGGCGCTGATCGACCTGCCCGACTTCTCCGGTCTCTTTGGTCGCATGGCTCACGCTCTCGAGCGCATTGCGGGTTCGACGCCCCGCCGCGGCGGGGGAGCAACAACCGAGCCACCAGACCCGTCCGATTCCCAGGAGATGCCTACAGATCACGGGGCGGAGCAGCATGGGCGCAAGAAGGAGCCGACCCATGCTTGAGCTCATGTTCTGCTCGCTTCTGACKATCCTGCCGGACTATCTGTTTCGCCGCTATTATCAGGGCCGGCGCATTGGCAAGGAGATCACGCTCTATTCGGTCTGGTTCGAATTGCGCTGGGGCATCACGGCCTGCGCGATGCTGACCATCGGGTTGATCACGGTGATCTTCTACAATCATCCCTCGACTACGAACGCGACCCTGTTCTTCAGGGCGGTGCCGATCGTGCCCGAGATCAATGGGCGGGTCGCCGAGGTCTATGTCGGGCTCAGCGGCAGGATCGAAAAAGGCGCGCCGATCTTCAGACTGGATAGCAGCCGGCAGGAAGCGGCGGCCGAAACCGCCCGCCGCAAGATTATCGAGGCCGACGCTGCGCTCGCTGTCGCCCGGTCCGAGCTCGCCTCGAACGAATCCAAGATCCAGGAGGCGCGGAGTGACCTCCAGCAGGCGCAGGACGAGTTGCGGACCAAGCAGGAATTGATGCGACGGAACGCGGATGTCGTCGCGCAGCGCGAGATCGAGCGGCTGCAAGTCCTCGTCGCCGGGAAGGAAGCCGCTGTGAACTCGGCAACCGCGGCGCGAGACACGGCGCAAACGCGGATCTCGACCCTGCTGCCGGCGGAGAGGGAAAGTGCTCAGGCGGCCCTGGCCCAGGCCCAGGTCGATCTCGAGAAGACCGTGATCAGAGCCGGAGTGTCCGGGCGTGTCGAACAATTTGCGCTTCGTGTCGGCGACATCGTCAATCCGCTTCTGCGCCCCGGCGGCGTCCTGATCCCCGAAGAGGCCGGGCGCTCCTCCTTGCAGGCCGGTTTCTCCCAGATCGAGGCGCAGGTCATGAAGGTCGGCATGGTAGCCGAAGCCACCTGCATCTCGAAGCCCTGGGTCGTCATTCCGATGGTGGTGACCGGGGTGCAGGACTTCATCGCAGCCGGGCAGTTTCGCGGCGGCGAGCAGTTGATCGATGTTCAGCAGATCGCCCGGCCCGGCACGATCCTGACATTTCTCGAGCCGCTCTATCCCGATGGGCTCGATGGCGTGACGCCAGGCAGCAGCTGCATCGCCAACGCCTATTCCAGCAATCACGATCGCATCGAGTCCAAAGAAACTGGATCCGTCAAAAAGGTCCTCCTTCATGCGGTGGATGCGGTCGGGCTTGTCCATGCCATGCTCCTGAGGATCCAGGCGCTGGTCTTGCCCATTCAAACACTGGTCTTCGCCGGACACTGATCCGGCAGCTCGCCCACCGATCGATCGTCGTCCCTCGCGCCCGCCATGCGCAGCTCGCGGCCAATGGCTCGCGCAGGCCATAGCAGCCGCACGAGATCCCCATAAAAATGGTGGCCGAATGCGTCGGGCAGGCGTAAGCTTCCGGCGCGCTTCTTAAAACTCTTACGGATTTCGCACCTGTACGTGGAGATGTTGGTCGGGGGAGGCCAAGTCCATGCAGCGGAGAAATTCTGGCAGGGCCTTTCTGAGTTCTGACGGGAGCGGCCCATCATCCAGAGATATTATGGAACAACTTGAACTGATCCTGGCAAGTCCGGAGTTCAAGGTATCCGACCGGATCAGGCGGTTTTTAAGTTATGTTACCAATGAAACACTTGCGGGCCGGGCCGAGCGTATCAAGGCCTATTCGATAGCGACCCAGGTCCTGGGCCGCGATTCACATTTCGATATTCAGAATGATCCCGTCGTGCGCATCGAAGCCGGGCGTCTCAGGCGCKCGATGGAGCGCTATTACTTTGTCGCGGGGCAGGCCGATCGCGTGCTCATCGAAATTCCGAAGGGCGGCTACGTTCCGCATTTCTCATGGCGGTCGCTCGATTCATCGACCGTGCACAGGCAGAGGCCGCAGCACACGGCCATAGCCGCCTCGGCCCGGCCGAAGCCGCGGACACCCTGGGCCTGGGCGCTGATCGGCGCCATGGCGCTGGTCGTCGTCGGCGGCGTCGGGACGGGGCAGGTCTGGCGCAGCGGTCGGGCGGACGGCCCGGTCCGTCCGGCCCTTGTCGTGGCGCCCTTCGCCAATCTCTCTCCTGGCTCCGAGGCCGGGCTGCTCGCTGCGGGCATCACCGAAGAGGTGCTCGTCCAGCTGGCGAGGTTCAAGGAATTGTCGGTCTATGTGCGGGAGTCGCCGGGCAAGACGACGTCCGCACTCCCCGCGCCGGAGGCCGGAGGCAGGCCGGGCAGGGAGTTCGTCCTTGAAGGCAGCATACGCACCTCTGACGGAAAGCTCCGGGTCTCCAGCCGCCTGCTTGATGGCGCCACGGCGGCGATCCTCTGGTCCCGGGTGTATGATGCGGACTTGCGCGTCAGCGACATCCTGGGTGTCCAATCCGATATCGCCGCCAAGGTCGCCACGGCCGTCGCACAACCCTATGGCATCGTGTTCGATACCTCGCAGGTGAAGGCGGAGGACGGCAGGCCAGAGAGCTTCGACGCCTATCAGTGCATGCTCCGGTTCTACCGGTACAGGCAAAGCCTGGGTCCGGACGAGCACATCGCGACGCGGCAATGCCTGGAACAGACGACTGCACGCTACCCCAGCTATTCGACGGGCTGGGCCATGCTGTCCTATCTCTATCTCGATGAGGACCGCTTCCGGCTGAATCGTCGGCCAGGACCGCCCGATGCGAGCTCCAGAGCCCGCAGCGCAGCACTGCGTGCGGTCGAGCTCGATCCGGAGAATGTGCGGGCTCAACAGGCTCTGATGACGATGCTGTTCTTCAACCAGGAGCMGGCCGAGGCACTGCGGATCGGGGAGCGGGCGCTGGCCCTCAACCCGAACGACATGGAACTGCTCGGGGAATATGGCAGCCGCCTGGCGCAGGCAGGTCAGTGGAAGCGCGGCTTTGATCTGCTCGATGAAGCGGTTGCAAGAAATCCGGTCCGATCGAGCTACTATGTCGGGATGCAGGCGCTCGCTGCCTATATGCTGAATGATGACCAGATGGCGCTCTCACTGATCCGGCGGGCGGACCTCGCCAGCTTCTCGCTCTATCATTTCGTGGCTGCACTAATCTATGCGCGCGCCGGCCTTGACGTAGAGGCCACCGCGAGCCGGTCGCAGTTTCTCAAGCTGCGCCCCGATTTCTTCGCCAATCTCGATGCGGAACTCGCCAAGCGCAATTTCAACGAAAAGGATCGCGCCGTCCTGATC
>NZ_JBFTLD010000391.1:0-4252 GCF_056396265.1 Allobosea sp. 05T422_2
CCACAGAGGTCCTCAGGCGTCTTGATCGAGCCGGCAAGCGCGGTGACGGTGTAGAACTGGGCGCCCGAGACCATGTAGTCGATGAAGTCGGCAGTCTCGCGACGGGCCGGCAGGTCGCTCATGCCGGCCATGACCATGTCGACGCGGCCGGTATGCAGCGACGGCAGCATCTGGGCGAAGGCGGTCTCCTGCCACTCGGCCTTGACGCCAAGTTCCTTGGCGATGGCCTCGCCGAGCTCGTAGTCGAAGCCGGTCATCGTGTTGGTGGCCGGGTCCTTGTAGACGATCGGCGCATAGTTCGGCTGGGTCGCGATGATGATCTTGCCGGCGGTCTTGATGCGCTCCGGCAGGGCCTGGGCCTGGGCGGACAGCGCGGTGGCGGCGAGCAGCGTCGCTGCCAGGGTGAAACGAAGCATCGGGTTCTCCTTTTTGACCGATTATTTCAGAACGGCGGCGATGAAGTCGCGCGTGCGGGCCTGTTGCGGCGCCACCAGAACGGCATTGGGCGGGCCGCGCTCGACGATCTCGCCCTTGTCCATGAAGACGACATCGGTTGCGACCTCGCGGGCGAAGCCGAGCTCATGCGTGACGACGATCATCGTCATGCCGCTGGCCGCGAGATCGCGCATCACGGCGAGCACTTCGCCGACGAGCTCGGGGTCGAGCGCCGAGGTCGGCTCGTCGAACAGCATCAGCTTCGGCTTCATCGCCAGCGCCCGGGCGATCGCGAYGCGCTGCTGCTGSCCRCCGGASAGCTGCGACGGGTAGGCGTTGCGCTTTTCGGAGAGGCCGACGCGGGCGAGCAGCTTCTCGGCTTCGGCGATCGCTTCCTGGCGTGGGCGCCTCAGCACCGTGACCGGGCCCTCGATGATGTTYTCKAGCACCGTCATGTGGTTGAACAGGTTGAAGCGCTGGAAGACCATGCCGGTCGAGAGGCGCTGGCGCGCGATCTCGGCGTCGCTCAGTTCATGCAGCTCATCGCCCTTGATGCGAAAGCCGATCAACTGGCCATCGACCCAGATCGCGCCCTGGTCGATTTTCTCGAGCTGGTTGATGCAGCGCAGCAGGGTGCTCTTGCCGGAGCCCGACGGCCCGATGATGCATTGCACCGTGCCAGGCGCAATGGTCAGCGAGACATTGTTCAGCGCGCGCAGGTCGCCGAAGCGCTTGGTGACGTTGGCGGCGGCGACGATCGCATTTGCAGGGGAGGCGTTCATGCTCCGGCCTCCTCGACGATCTGCGGCTTGGCACGGCGGTCGCCGCGCCCCTTGGAGAAGTAGCGCTCCAGGAAGAACTGGCCGATCTGCAGCAGCGTGACGACGATCAGGTACCAGCCGGCGGCGACGATCAGGAGCTCGATGACGCGGGCATTGGCATAGTAGATCGTCTGCGCATTGCGCAGGATCTCGGAGAACTGGATCACGCTGGCGATCGAGGTCAGTTTGACCATGCTGATCACCTCGTTGCCGACCGGCGGGATGATGACGCGCATCGCCTGCGGCAGCACGATCCGCCTCAGCGTCGTCAGTCGTGTCATGCCGATCGACTTGGCGGCCTCGGTTTGCCCGACATCGACGGAGAGAATGCCGCCACGCACCACTTCGGCGGTGTAGGCGCCCTGGTTCATGCCGAGCCCGAGCAGCGTCGCCATGAAGGGGCCAATGATGTCGATGGTGCGCCACTCGACCAGGCCGGGGATGCCGATCGTCGGGAAGACCAGCGCGAGGTTGAACCAGAGCAGGAGCTGCAGCAGCAGCGGCGTGCCGCGGAAGAACCAGATGTAGAACAGCGCGACGCCGCGCAGCACCGGGTTCGGCGACATGTACATGATGGCGAAGATGACGCCGAGCGCGATGCCGAGCGCCATGGCGCAGACCGTCATGATGATGGTGTTGACGAGCCCGCTCAGGATTGCGGGCGCGGTGAAGAACTGCCCGACGACCTTCCAGTCGATCTGGCCTTCGGCGAAAGCCTTCATCACCCAGGCCAACACCAGAATGATGAGCGCGGCAGCGACCCAGCGCCCGTAATAGCGGCGCGGCACGAGCTTCAGCCCGGCGATCCCGGCAAGGTCTCGCCCTATTCCAATTCCGACTGCGCTGGTCATCGCTGCGCTCCGCGGGTCCAAACGTCAAAATCCGCGAGCCAGATGCGGAACCGGCTAATCTGCTCGGCGACGCGCGCTGGCGCGGTGCCGCCAAAACCGCTGCGGGCGGCCACCGCGGCATCAAGGGTGAGACAGGCCCTTACATCCTCACCGAGGCGCGGATCAATGGCGCGGAGCTCGATCGGCTCGAGTTGTTCGAGCTCGCGCCCCATTTCCTCGCAGTAGCGGACCAACGTCCCGGTGATCTCGTGAGCTTCGGCAAAGGGCACGCCCTTGCGCGCGAGATAGTCGGCGACCTCCGTCGCCAGCGCGAAGCCGGTGCCGGCCTGCGCCCGCATCACCTGCGGATGCGCTTCCATGCTGGCGATCAGTCCGGCGAAGGCCGGCAGCACTTCGCCCAGCACGTCGACGGCATCGAACGCGGCGCGCTTGTCCTCCGCGAGGTCGCGATTATAGGCGAGCGGCAGGCCCTTGAGCGCGCCGAGCATGGTGACGAGGTCGCCGGTCAGCCGCGCCGCCCGGCCGCGCGAAATCTCGGCGATATCSGGGTTCTTCTTCTGCGGCATGATCGACGAGCCCGTGGCGAAGGCGTCGTCGAGCGTGACCCAGCCGAACTGGCGCGAGGTCCAGAGCGTGACCTCTTCGGCCAGTCGCGAGAGATTGGTCGCGAGCATGGCGGCGACGAACAGGAATTCCGCGACATGGTCGCGCGCACCGACGGCATCGACCGAGTTTTCGCAGGGCGCGTCATAGCCCAGTGCCTTGGCGCTGAGTTCGGGCGTCAACGCGATCGCCGAGCCGGCAAGCGCCGCCGCGCCGAGCGGCGACTGGCCGGAACGGCGCTCCCAATCCTGGAGGCGCGAGGCGTCGCGGGCGAGAACCTGGCCATGCGCCATCAGCCAATGGCCGAATGTCACGGGCTGGGCGCTCTGCAGATGCGTGAAGCCCGGGCAGACCGAGGMGGCGTGGGTGTCCGACTGGGCCGCGATGGCGTCCAGCAGTTCCACCAGCATGGCGCCGATCAGGCGAACCTGCTCGCGCAGATAGAGTTTCAGGTTGTTGGCCGCCTGGTCGTTGCGCGAGCGGCCGGCGCGGAGCTTGGCCCCGGCGTCGCCGATCCGGGCGATCAGGACGCGCTCGACGAAAGTGTGGACATCCTCGTCATCGGCGCTCGGGCTCAGGGTCCCGGCCTGGACCTCCTGCGAGATGGCTTCGAGGGCAGCAATGATCGCCTCCATTTCGGCGGCCGTGAGCAGTCCGGCGCGCAGCAATTCCGCTGCATGGGCCTTGCCGCCGGCGATATCCTGGGGGGCGAGACGGGCATGGGCGCTGGCGGCGCTCGAAAGCCGCATCAGCCGCGGATCCGGCTGCTTGCGGAAGCGGCCACCCCACAGGCGTGTCGTCTGGTTCATCGCTCTCCCCTTTGGTCTTTTGCAAAGACTGCCCCTTGACCCGTCAGCCAGCAAACGAAACGATCTCCGAAGGGTAGTCCAAAAAGGAATAGCTATTGTGGCCGGCAATCGCCTCCCGCCATCGACGACCGGACTCAGGGTTTTCCTCGCGGTTGCGCGGCTTGGCTCGACCGCGAAGGCGGCCGTCACGGTCAATCTGACGCAGAGCGCCGTCTCCAAGCAGATCCAGGCGCTCGAGGAGCATCTGGGGACGACGCTGTTCGAGCGCACGCCGCAGGGGCTGACGCTGACGGAAGCGGGCTCCATCTATAACCCCTATGCCGAGGCTGCGATCGAGCAGATGGAACGCGGCGCGCGGCGCCTGAGCGAACGCGCCGCCCAGGGGCGGCCGATCCGCCTCCACATGATCGCCATCGCCGGGGAACGCTGGCTGATGGAGCGCTTTCCGGTCTTCGCCCAGGCCCATCCCGAGATTGACGTGCAGTTCACCAATTTCGTCAGCGAGGAGGAGACGGAGGAGCCCGATATCGACATCGGCCACCAGAGCGGGCCACTGCCGGGGCGCGAGTCACATTATCTCTTCGGACGACAGGTCGCGCTCGTGGCCGCCCCCTCGCTGGTCGAGCGGATGGGCGGCTTCCAGCGTCCGGCCGATATCCAGAAGATGACCCTGCTTCAGCATTTCCAGATGCCGACCTTCTGGGCCGAATTCACCGAGACGCATGGCCTGCGG
>NZ_JBFTLD010000392.1:0-4243 GCF_056396265.1 Allobosea sp. 05T422_2
GAACCGGGCAATCGGAATCGCGATTAAAGCGCTCATCATTTCGCTCGCAATGCCGACGGGCGGACTTTTTGCGCCTTGAAGTGGGCGCCGCGCTTTGCTTTCGCTAAGCTATTGATGGTTTCGACCACCTTGGTCAAAAACTGCAGCTGATGCGGTCCGTTCTCCGGATTCACCCCCCGCACCGCCTCGCGCAGAAAATCCAGACTGCCGACGATTACCAACTGCGATTTCGCACGGCTGAGGGCGACATTCATTCTCCGGGGGTCACGCAGGAAGCCCACTGCTCCCAGTCCAGCTCGGGAGTTATTCCGAACAAGGGAGAGGATCACCAGGTCCGCTTCGCTGCCCTGGAATGAATCCACAGTTCCGGTGAACGCACCGTCCGCGCGAACTGATTGGAAGGCCTTGAGATGGCGGAGCTGCGGTCCTGACATGCCTACTGTTATGCGTGCATGAATCGCCTCCGCCTGGGCCTTGTATGGCGACAGGACGGCCAGCGTCGGCGTTTCGCCTTCTACCGCGCGTATGTGGCGCAGCACGTCGATCACTGCATCMACCTCGTCTGGATTCCAGCGCTTGCGGGGATTTTCGCGTCCTGAAGGTTCGCCAGAGCTGAGTGCTTCATCGAGAAGGGCCAGAGCAAGCTGCCTTGTCGGCTTCAGCGGCCTTTCAGATCGCAGCACCGCATAAACGTCATCGACTCGAACCAGCAACTGCAGCGCTCTCCGTCTTGCCAGGGCAGCGTCCCGGGTGCGCAACGATCTGCGCAACTGAGAAGTCCCAAGGAGCTCGGCCAAATCTACCGGGACGGCCTTACGAATCCACCAATGCAATCCTCGACGATGCAGATACATCGCGCCCCCGAATCGATATGGGGATCCTCCCATCCCGGCTGTGACAGGCCGCTGTGTCAGAACGCGTGGAACTGCGAGCCACAAGTTCCAACGATTTCAATGACTTAGGAGTGGCGGAGACGGAGGGATTCGAACCCTCGATACCCTTGTGGGGTATGCTCATTTAGCAAACGAGTGCCTTCAGCCTCTCGGCCACGTCTCCGTTACCGGCTCTATGCCCGATTGCCCGGCGCTTTGACAAGCCGTCAGTGTGAAAGATTATCAGCCATCTTCACCGGGCTGAGGAAATCGCCGATGCACGCTGCCCTGAAAGTGATCGTGTCGCCCGCGCGCGGAGGCAGCCGCCTGCGCTGTCTTGGGGCCGGGCTCGCCCTCCTGGCTGCTGCCGCGATTCCGCCTCCGGCAGTGGCCCAGGCGCTGTTCGTGGCCTGCGACAATGGTTTGCGCTGCGTGCAGGCGCCCTGCCCTTCGAAGGATGTCGTTCTCGTGCCGTCAGGCCGGCGCTATGCGAAGACCGATCCCGACCTCTCCAGCCTGCCGGCCGCGGATGCTGCGCGCCGCGACCTCACCAGTGGCCTCTATTCCGGGCGTCTCGTCCTTTCCGGCACAGTGGAGGACGGACCGCCGGTGCGAATCACGGCGACGAAGATCCTTCGCCGCGCGACTGCGCATGAGGCTGCCCTCTGCCGGCGCCGCTGAAGCATCGGCCGGAAAAGTGGATTGCGGTTTTCGGGAAAGCCGATGCAATCACAGATGATCTAAGGACACGCCGTCAGCGCGTCGGCTTCACTGCGCCGGCAATCACGGCGATCTCGTCGGTCCAGATCCCGCCTGAATAGCCCGCGGGCAGACGGGACAATTCGGCGAGCGTATCCAGGCCCGTCGAAAAACCGCCGCCCTGATAGGGGCCGAGCGCGAAGACCTGGGTGCCGGCGCTGTCGAGACGGTTGAGGAAGCGGTTTGGCCAGCCCCAGAGCCATGGGGCGATGTTGATTGGCACCAGGACGATCGTTCCCCGGCAGATCTCGGGCATCACGCCGGTCCAGCCATAGGCGACATAGCGCGTCAGGCAGCCGATCTGCGTGCTCCTGGACATGGCCGGGATATCCGGTCGGAGGCGCCGCAGCGTCTCGACCGGCTCGTCGCCGCCATAGACGATCAGGCGCGCACGGGCCTTAGGCGGCAATGCCCCCAGGACTGCGGMGAGCTTCTCGCCCTCGTTCCTGTCCCGGCTCTTCACATTGATGGCGAAGCGCCGCCCGGGAAAAGCTGCAAAGACCTCGTCGAGCGTCGGCATCATGCCGATGCCCTTCCCGCGCAGCGGATGGGTCCTGCCACCATCGGCGGTATAGCCATAGCCGACATCGAGCGCCTTCAGCTGCGCCATCGCGTGCTCCCGCGTGACACCCTCGCCGTTCGTCCGACATTCCAGGGTCCAGTCGTGGAAGACCGCGAATTGGCCGTCGGTGGTCGGGTGCACGTCGAGCTCGACGATATCGGCGCCGGCCTCAAAGGCTGCCCGCATGGATGGCAGCGTGTTCTCGATGAAGTCATGGCGCGGCGGCAGCATGCGCGCGGCGCTGCAGACATCGGAGCGCAGGTCGGTCTTGTCGTAGAGCTGGGTGATGCCGCGATGGGCGAGCAAGGTCGGCCGGCCCTGCGGCCGGGAGGCCAGGAGACTGCTGTTGCTGATCAGGATGAAGAGCGTGAGGAGAAAGAGCGCGGCGAGCGCAAGGCGTGGGAGACGGCGCATCACTTCATCCTTTGAACCGCGGGCGCGAGCGCCTATCAATGTTCCCGAAAACGGGAGCATGAGAGCAATTGCTCCCAATTATGGGAACATTATGATCGCACCAGCATGATCGTCATCGGAGCCTCGGCCCTGGCCGAGTATGGCGAGGCGCACCCACAGGCCGGCTCTGCTCTGCGCGCCCTGAATGCGCTGCTGCGGCAGGCGAGCTGGCGGGCGCGCGACGAGATTGCGCGCGATTGCGGCGCCGTTGCCCGCTTCGTGAGCGAGGATGCGGTTGCGCTTGCCTTGCCGCATGTCGGCTGCAGCGTTGCCTTCAGGGTCAATTTCGAGCTGGGCGTGATCCGCATCACCGCGGTCACCGCCCTCAACGAGGAGGACGCAAGGTGAGGGAGCGCGAAACCCTTCCCGTCAGGCCGATCAGGAGCGAAGCGGATCATCACGCGGCGCTGGCCGAGATCGACCGGTTGTTTGCCGCGGAGCCGGGCTCCGCGGCGGCCGACCGGCTCGAGGTTCTGTGCCTGCTGGTCGCCGATTACGAGCGCAAGACCCATCCGATCGCGTCGCCGGACCCCATCGCCTATCTGACGCTCGCGATGCAGGCCAAGGGGCGGACGCAAGCCGACCTCGCCGAGCTCCTCGGCTCGCGCTCGCGCGCTTCGGAGGTCCTGAACCGGCGGCGGCATCTCTCGGCCGAGATGATCGCCAAGCTCGGCGAAGCCTGGGGCGTGGCGCGCGAGCCGCTCTCGGTGCCCTATGCGGTGGCGGGCAGCATCARGCGCACCGCGCTGCGCGGCGCAGCCCTGCTCGGCCTCCTCGCGGGCCTGAGCGCATCGGCGATCGGCGGCCTGTTCTGGGCTCACGGCGGGGACCTGCCGAGCACGGCCGAGATCGCAGGCTATGTACCGCCCGATCTCGAGCGCTACGGCCGGGATGGCGGCCTGACGGCGTATCGCCGGCCGGTGCCGCTCGCGACCATCCCGCCCCATGTGGTGAAGGCCTTCCTCGCGGCGGAGGACCAGGACTACTACCGCCATGGCGGCTACAGCCTGCCGGCCATCCTGCGGGCCTCAGCCCAGAACCTCGCGAGCCTGGGCGAGAGCCGGACGCCGGCAGGCGCCGCAACCATCACCCAGCAGCTCGCCAAGAACCTGCTGCTGCCGGGCCAGCCGCCCTCGCTCGCCCGCAAGGTGAAGGAGATCGTCCTGGCGAGCCGGATCGAGGACGCCCTGAGCAAGGACCGGATCCTCGAACTCTATCTCAACCAGATCTATTTCGGCGGCTACGCCTATGGCATCGCGGCGGCCTCAGCCCAGTATTTCGGCAAGAGCCCGGCCGATCTCGGCGTTGCGGAAGCCGCCTATCTCGCCGCCCTGCCCAAGGCGCCGAACACCTACCGGCTCGACATCGCCGACAACCGCGGTCGCGCCAAGGAGCGGCGCGACTGGGTGCTCCGACGCATGGCCGATGACGGACTGATCACGGCGTCTGCCGCTCAGTTCGCCCAGGCCGAGCCACTGATCGGGCCATAAGATCGACAGACTTCAGCTTGCGATGGCGCTCACCGTCCTTGCTCCGGGGCGGCGCAGCGTCAGGATTCAGGCTAGTGGGAGATCGGCACCGTCGCCAGGAACTGCTC
>NZ_JBFTLD010000393.1:0-4208 GCF_056396265.1 Allobosea sp. 05T422_2
GTGTTGAGCAGATCGAGCCAGGGCCGGCCGCCCATGAAGGGAAAGCCGTCCCGGAAATCATCATTGGTCGGGCTCGCAGACATGGGCCACTCCGGCTGGCGCAGGCGAACGCCATTAGTAACCTCTAATTTAGGCATTGACAGGTTACGCGTCAAATGACACCGTTAAATGACAGATTGACAGGTTACAATCTCGAAATGCGAACTCCCGTCAGTTCTGCCGCGCTCGCCACGTTTCTCATGTTTGGAGCCCCACYCATGTCCACCGCACAGCCCATTGCGCCCGTCCTCTCCCCGTCGGTCGCGGTCCGCTACGGCACCGCCACGATACAGGGCCTCGACATTTTCTATCGGGAGGCCGGACCTCGGGATGCTCCCGCCATCCTGCTGTTGCACGGCTTTCCGTCTTCATCGCATATGTTCCGCGACCTGCTGCCGCTGCTCGCCAAGGGCTACCGCGTCGTTGCGCCTGACTATCCCGGCTTCGGTCACAGCTCGGCGCCCGCGCCGAGCGAATTCGCCTACTCCTTCGACAGGTTGGCTGAGGTGATCGAGGGCTTCACGGAGCAGGTCGGCCTCACCCGCTATGCGCTCTATATCCAGGACTACGGCGGCCCGATCGGCTTTCGCCTCGCGCTCAAACATCCCGAGCGCATTCGCGCGCTGATCGTTCAGAATGCCGTCGCCAATGAAGGCGCCTGGAGCGCGGAGGCCCGCCGTGACATGGAGCCGTTCTGGCAAAACTGGACGCCCGAGACCGAAAAGCCCTTCCGCAATCTGCTCGGTGCCGACGGCACGAAGTTCCAGTACACGCATGGCGCGACCAGATTGGAGCGGCTCTCGCCGGATGCCTGGCGCCATGATCAGGCCGGGCTGGACCGCCCAGGCAATCAGGACATCCAGTTGCGGCTCCTCCACAACTATCAGAGCAATTTTGCCGCCTACCCGGCCTGGCAGGCCTATCTCGCCCGACACCAGCCTCCCGCGCTGATTGTCTGGGGCAAGAACGATCCGTTCTTCATGCTGGCGGGCGTCGACTATCTGAAGGAGCAGTTGCCGGCCGCAGAGGTGCATCTGTTCGATGCCGGCCATTTCGCGCTCGAGACCCATTCCGGCGAGATCGCGGAACGCGTCGATGCCTTCATGCAGCGATTGCCGAAGGCCGACTGACGCGAAACGGGCACTCCGTTGAATCGAAAGGGGCCGCCGGCGTTCATTCGCCGGCGGCCCCTTTCTCAAACAGATCGTGCAGGCTTCAGCGCCCGGGCGTCCAGGCCTCGTAGTCGCCCGTCGCGGGCGGGCGCTCGCCTTCAGCCAGGGTCGAGCCCTGAGGACGATAGGCCATGGCCGTTCCCGTCCAATTCTGCTGGTGCGGCTTCTGCCAGTCGCGCGGCTGATAGCTCTCCTCGGAGGGAGCGATATCGACGGTGTGATGCAACCAGCCATTCCAGCCAGCCGGAATGGTCGAAGCTTCGGCCAGGCCGTTATAGACCACCCAGCGCCGCTGTAGGCCCAGCGCCTTGTCCTTCACCCCAGCCTTGGTGCGGTAATAGGTATTGCCGAATTCGTCCTGGCCGACCTTCTCGCCGAAGCGCCAGGTGTGGAAGCGCGTGCCAATGGTCTGGCCGTTCCACCAGGTAAAGATCTGCAGCAGCGTTTGCTTCATGGCTCTCGTCCGCCGTGGTCCGCGTCGCGCGACTTATGGCGAGAGCATCCCGCCCTGTCCAGCCCGCAGGAGGATTCACGGCAGATTCGTCGGAAGCGCGCGTTTCCGGAATGCAGGCCGCCATGATTCGGCCACCTTGCGAACACGTCCCAGGCACGGTTCGAAACGCGAAGATCTCCTGTCTCCAGACACTTGGCGCAGGCTGTGTAGATGGCGCTTGCGATGGTCAGGCGCGGCTGGCCCATTCACCTATGGTCAACCATGACTGCCGCGAATTTTATGCTTTCCGCCGCCCGCGGGATCGTCCACCCTTCGCTCAAGCGCACCGATTCCGCCGTGATTCCGGGTGCTTAGCTGGCAGCTTGAAACTTATCCCCAGAACACACAGATACACACAAGATGTCGTGTCCACAGGGTTTGCGGCGCACTAATCCTTGACGGACCACCCCAGTCGGACTAGTTTTTGTCAGTCGCGTGACGGCTGGCGGAGACGCCTTCGACACCCGCGAGAGAGTTCCCGGACGGGTCGAGGTGATCACCGCGTGGCATGCCATCCCTGGCAGCGGCGAACGGTGGCGTGCGGTCTGTCTGGTGGCGTCCGGAGTGCCGACGGCGGGAAACACCGCCGCGGAATCCAGGGGCATCAAACCGAGTTGGGCTGACATCAGGAGCCGGTGATCAACCGGCCGCGCGGGGCATTTTCGCCCGCGGCATGCATTGGGGACCAAGATCATGCGCATCGAGCGCCGCTACACCACCACCGGACAGTCGCCCTACGCCGCGATTCCCTTCCGTTCGGCTGTCAGCGAGATCCGCAACCCTGACGGCTCGATCGTCTTCCGCCTCGAAGGCATCGAGGTTCCCGACGCCTGGTCCCAGGTGGCGAGCGATGTGCTCGCGCAGAAGTACTTCCGCAAGGCGGGGGTGCCCGCAGCGCTGAAGCGCGTTGAGGAGAACGAGGTTCCCTCCTTCCTCTGGCGCTCGGTTCCCGACGAGGCCAAGCTTGCCGAACTCCCCGAGAGCGAGCGCTACGTCTCCGAGATTTCCTCCAAGCAGGTCTTTGACCGCCTCGCCGGCTGCTGGACCTATTGGGGCTGGAAGGGCGGCTATTTCTCCTCGGAAGAGGATGCCGCCGCCTTCCATGACGAGCTGCGCTTCATGCTCGCCACCCAGCGCGTCGCGCCGAACTCGCCGCAATGGTTCAATACCGGCCTGCACTGGGCCTATGGCATCGATGGCCCCGGCCAGGGCCATTTCTACGTCGACTTCAAGACCGGCAAGCTGGTGAAGTCGAAGTCGAGCTACGAGCATCCGCAGCCGCATGCCTGCTTCATCCAGGGCGTGGCCGACGATCTCGTCAACGAAGGCGGCATCATGGACCTCTGGGTCCGCGAGGCGCGCCTGTTCAAATACGGCTCCGGCACCGGCTCGAACTTCTCGATGCTGCGCGGCGAAGGCGAGAAGCTCGCCGGCGGTGGCCGTTCCTCCGGGCTGATGTCCTTCCTCAAGATCGGTGATCGCGCAGCCGGGGCCATCAAGTCGGGCGGAACGACGCGCCGTGCCGCCAAGATGGTCGTGGTCGATGTCGATCATCCCGATATCGAGACCTATATCGACTGGAAGGTCCGCGAGGAGCAGAAGGTCGCTGCGCTCGTCACCGGCTCGAAGATCGTCCAGAAGCACATGAAGGCCGTGATGAAGGCCTGCGTGAATTGCGAAGGCGACGGCGATTCCTGCTTCGATCCCGAGAAGAACCCGGCCCTGAAGCGCGAGGTCAAGCTCGCCCGCAAGGCGATGGTGCCGGACAACTATATCAAGCGCGTCATCCAGTTCGCCCGCCAAGGCTATACCGACATCCAGTTCGACATCTACGACACCGACTGGGATTCGGAAGCCTATCTCACTGTCTCCGGCCAGAACTCGAACAACTCGGTCTCGCTGACCGACGACTTCCTGCGCGCAGTGGAAGCGGATGCGGACTGGAACCTCACCGCCCGCACCACCGGCAAGGTCCTGAAGACGCTGAAGGCCCGCGATCTCTGGGAGAAGATCGGCTATGCCGCCTGGGCGAGCGCCGATCCCGGCCTGCACTTCAACACCACGATGAACGACTGGCACACCTGCCCGGCCTCGGGACGCATCCGCGCCTCGAATCCGTGCTCGGAGTACATGTTCCTCGACGATACCGCCTGCAATCTGGCCTCCGCCAACCTGCTGCAGTTCTACGACCGCGAGACCAAGAGCTTCGACGTCGCCGCCTATGAGCATCTCTGCCGGCTCTGGACCGTCGTGCTCGAGATCTCAGTGACGATGGCGCAGTTCCCGAGCCGCGAGATCGCCGAGCTGTCCTATGAGTTCCGCACGCTCGGCCTCGGCTATGCCAATATCGGCGGCCTGCTGATGACCATGGGCCTCGGCTATGATTCCGAGGAAGGCCGCGCGCTTGCCGGCGCCCTCACCGCGATCATGACCGGCGTCTCCTATGCGACCTCGGCCGAAATGGCGGGCGAGCTTGGCCCCTTCCCCGGATACAAGAAGAACGC
>NZ_JBFTLD010000394.1:0-4182 GCF_056396265.1 Allobosea sp. 05T422_2
CCACAGTATCGAGCAGTTACAGCAGCACGAGGACTAGCAGGGTCACTATCAAAACCATCAGGTCGACGGCTATAACGACCATCCATTCCAGCCGTACTCCCACCAGCCGGTTCCACCGGGGCCTCAAAGCCGCAGATCGGAGAGAAACCTAGAAGTGGCTGGAGGCGCTCTGCTTGGCCTGAATGGCTATGCCAAGTTCCGTTCAATTGCGGATCGCGCAGCCTTGAAGGTCGCTTCTGCGTCCGGCACAGCGCCTTGCTGCTGTTCAAGAATGAGAAGGGCGATTTCGTAGATCTCCCTTATGTCGGCGGCCTGCAAAACGCCTTTTTGCACCAGGCAACGCAGGAGGCCGGCCATGGTTGCGGTGGAGACGAGGTTTGCTGCGGCGATGCCATGCGACGAGGCAACGGACATCGCGCGCTCATTGGGCCGCTGGATGTGCAGGTTCCGGCACGGTGTAACCGTCCGCTGCGTACAACGTAATTTTGTTACGCAACGTGCGGATGGAGATGCCGAGCAGAAAGGCGGCATGGGTGCGGTTGCCGCCGGTTTCCCGCAGCGTGGCGAGGATCAGCTGGCGTTCGACAAAGGCAACTGGCAGGCCGACGAACTGATCCACGACGGATCGCACAGCATCGAGCAGTTGCATGGTCACGGTCCTTTCCGAGCCCCCCAACCCTGATGGACACCTTAGAATGGCGCCCGCCGCGGTTAAGAAGCGGTAAATCGGCATGGGGCGGTAAGAGTGGACGCCGAGGGGATCGGCGCTCTCCGCCTCCCGTAGAGCTCCTGCCTGATCGTTATGGTCGGATGTTCACTGCAATAACCCGCGTGGGCAGTGGGGTTGCACGTGCGATCGCGATGGGCGCACGACCATCCGGCCGCCGCTGGTGCATCAGAAGCCTGGTGGACGCGCTCAACCGTTGCCCTGGCCATCGTATGCGCCGATGTCGCCGGCTGTTCCGGCCTGATGAGCGCCGACGAGGAGAGGACCTTTACTCGCGTACCGACGCTCATCAGCAAGATGGTTCAGCCGAGGCAGCGGAAACAAGGCGCACCGTCAAGACCATGCGCGACGGGTTCCTGGCGGAACTTACCAGCGTCATCAAGGCGGCCGAGTGCGCGGCGGAAGTCCGACAAAAATGCGCTGTGGCTGACCGGGACACGCGTTTCCGGAGGGATCCATGTGGCGACGTCATCGCTCAAGGCGCGACGTCTTCGGTGACGGCGTCAACATCGCGGCGCGTCTTCAGGAAGCTGCCGAACTGAGCGGATCCTCGGTTCCCGCGCGGTCCGCGGCGCGGATACCGAAGTGGATCGGCGCTGGCCTTGACACAGATCAAAATTGTATGATGCTATTAACATACATCGTATTCATATAGAAGACAACATGGCTGTTCGCTCTCTCTCCACCACGCTCAAGACGCTCGCGGTCTGCGATGTCATCGCGGCATCCCCAAAGCCAATGCGACTGCCCGATGTCGTCAAGGCGACAGGCGACCAGCGCGCCGCGGTCTATCAGCGGCTGCGTACGCTGGTGGATGCAGGCTTTCTCGAGCAGACGGTCGAGGGCGCGTTCCGGCTAGCGCTACGCTTTCAGTTCTACGCAGTGCGTGCCCTCGAGCAGGCCAATCTCGGAGAACGGACGACAGAATTGCTTCAGGAGATCGTAGCCGAGAGCGGCGAAACGGCGACGATTTCAGTGCTCGACGGCTATCATGCGGTCATTATCAACCGGGTCGAATCGCATCAGGTACTGCGTGCCGATCTCCGGGTCGGCGCACGCATGGCGCTGGGCGCTAGCGCGTCGGGCTCCGTGCTCGTCGCCTTCGGCTCGCTGGAAATGCGTGAACGGCTGCGCGAGCAGGGCATCGCGCTCCCTGACGACATCGCGCTGGCAGAGGTTCGCGAACGCGGCTTTGCCCTCTTCGCACCGACGGACCCGCAATTCGTCGCGGCGGTTGCTGCACCGGTTTTCGACGCGGCCGGCCAATGCATTGCCGTCATCGCGATCTCCGGCCCGACCACGCGGTTCGATCACGCGAACTGCGCGCCGATTGCGGTCAGCGCGGCGCAACGCTTCAGCGCTCAATTCGGGAATGCATGACATGTCGGCCCTGCCATTCTCCCTCGCCTCCAAGCCCGGTCCCTGGCAGCCGCGGGCCCTGATGCGATCCCCCTCCACGCTCATGCGACCGGAGATATTGGCCGCGATTCAACCGTCACGGATCAGTGCATCGCGGACCCTGATGGCTCGCGCCTCACATCAGCGCTGGCAGATCACCTGTCAGGATTTCGATATCGACGCGCGCGGTCGAGGCACGGCGCGCTACGGCATCGAGGCCGATGGCTGGCACTTCACCTTCCCAATCTTTTCGTTCGAGCCCTCAGGTCGCGAGCGCACTGGCCGCATCATCGGCCGGTCCTGGGACATGATGGGCGGTTTGATCGAAGGCAAACTTTCGGCCGCCGGCATCGAGCAACTTAGACAGGAACTGCCGAAGCTCTATGAGGGCCGCGCTACCCCGCAGACCTTGACCTGGGCGCGCTCGAACCGCTCGGGACGGCTGTTCGACCTTGCCGTCGACCATCTCGCATCCGGGCAACAGCCGCCCATCGCCGAGCTCGGCCGCACCTGCTACTTCATGCGCAACACCGGCATCGACGGCAACGGCACCTTCGGCACCAAGTCCTTCCTTGCCTTCGCGCCGGACCATCCGCTGCGAGCCTCGCTGCAAGCGCAAATGCTCACCGCCTATATGATGCGCGTCTTTGCCGGCGATCTCGTCCAGCATTTTGCGCGGATGAAGGGCGGCCCGGCGGCAGTGGCGATGCAGCCCGAGTTGCGCCGCTTCCTGGGTGTCGGCAACGGCTCGGCGCTGGGGCTGATGTTTTTCGTCAATAACCATCCTCGCCTGATCGACCGTTGGCTGACGATCCACGAGGAGGCCATCGCCCATGGCCGGTTGCTGCGTGTCGGTCCCGATGCTGCCCCGCTGGTTCAATTGGCGGCACTGCTCGACAAGGCAATCCTGGCGCGGCGCCAGGATCGGGCCGAATATGAAGCCTTCGCGCCAAGCAGCATCGTCGCTGACGACCTCGCCATCATCCGCCGCGAACTCGGCCAGTTGATCGAGCGCGTGCGCGCCGGCTGCGCCGAGGCGACCCCACTCGTCGACTTCACCGCTTCGCTCGACGGCCGCGTCAATCGCGAGGCCCACGAAACGCTACTGTCTCTCATCATCGAACTCGTGCCCGAAATCGCCGATGGCCTGGCACAAACTCTCGTGATCGATGAGGATCTCGCCGGCCGCCCCGAAATGCCGATCGGACGGCTACAAGAGATCCTGAGGGCCGATTACAGCTGGGCCTTCGATCTCGATCTCGTCTCCGAGCGCTCACAGCGCTACGTCTGGTACAAATCGCGCACGGCCGAGGAGCCGCGTCGTGGACCACGCGAAGAGATCGGCGCGGCTCATAATCTTGGCCTCGATCTGCCGCGCCTCGTCGTTGCACTCGATCGCGATCTCGCTGCCGCCGATCCCCGCCTCAGCGTCGCGCGCTTCCTCATGGCGCACCCATTGCACCGGCAGATCGTGATCCGCATCCAGGCGCTTGCTGGACTGCCCTATCACTCGCCGCATGCCGACATCATGGGCGAGGACTTCGTTCCGGCGCATATCACCCGGCTCTTGAACGTCGGCATCCACGGTATCGACAAGGCCCGCGACTTCCTGAACCGCAATCTGCGCGGCGTGATCTTCCACGGCGCCCCGACCCCCGAAGATCTCGCCTCGGGGAGCGCCGCTTCCCATTGGTTCTATCCCGCGGAGCCTCAGGCATGATGCTATCCGAAACGCTGATCCTGTCCGTGCGCGAACTCCGGCTCATTCTGGAGCGACTGGTTCAGGCCGCCGGCACGCCCGCTGGGCTATTACCCTCCGTGCGCGATTGCGCATTCTATTCCGCCGTGCTGCCGGGGMCAGGTCTGTCTGGCATCGCACAGCAGATAGAGCACGTGCGTGCGAGCGGCGTTGCCCCGCTCGCCGATGTCAGCACTGACGGCGAATTGACGATAGACTGCGGCGGCCAGCATGCCTGGATGGTGGCCGAGACGCTGCTTGACTTGGCTGTCGAGCGCTTTCGGTTGACCGGCCGGGGGGAGGTTTTGGCGCTCAATCT
>NZ_JBFTLD010000395.1:0-4170 GCF_056396265.1 Allobosea sp. 05T422_2
GCCATGGCCCGGCTGAGGGCAGCTTGGCTGCCGAGCTGACCGTGCTCGCCGAACTCCAGCAGCAGGGCCTTGTCCGCCATATCGGTCTCAGCAATGTCACCGCCAGGCAGGTCGGGGAGGGGCGCGGCATCTGCGAGATCGTCTGCGTCCAGAACCACTACAATCTCGTTCACCGCACGGATGACGCGCTGATCGACGAACTGGCAGCTGCGGGCACGGCCTATGTACCCTTCTTCCCGCTCGGAGGCTTTTCGCCCCTGCAATCGGCTGGGCTGACCGAGGTCGCGGCGCGGGTCGGCGCAACGCCGATGCAGGTCGCGCTCGCCTGGCTGCTGCAGCGCGCGCCGAATATTCTGCTGATCCCGGGCACCGGCTCGGTCGCTCATCTCCGCGAGAATATCGCCGCCGGCGTGCTGGACCTGAGCGGTGAGGCGATCGCGGCGTTGAACACCATCGCAGCGGGATCCGCTTCGGTCCGGGCCTGACGGCAGCGCGTGGGGCATGCTTGCCGGGCCCATGCGCGATGGCGGTATCAGACGGCAATCGAGGAGGTGCCCTGCCTCAGGGCGAGCGCCCGATCAGCCGGTCCTCGACATTCTGCAGATGCCGGCGCATCGCGTCCGCGGCGCCCCCGGGCTCGCGGTGGGCGATCGCGTCGACGATCCGGTCATGGTCCTCGAAGCTGTGATGATCGGCAGGCGGGCTTGAATGGCTCGGTCGCGGCCGCCCCCAGGTGACGGCGCGGCGCACAGCGTTCAGCGTTTCCAAAAGCGCGATCAGGATCGGGTTATGCGCGGCCTCGGCGATCTGGTGGTGGAAGCGCGCGTCATAAGCCTCGTATTCGCGCCAGCTCGTCGCGGCGCGGCAGGAGGCGTTCAGTTCGGCGAGCGTCGCGATCTCGGCCACCGTGGCGTTGATCGCCGCGAGGCGTGAGAGCTCGGGCTCGAGGCCGATCCGCGCCTTCATCACCTGGACMGGATTGCTGCGCTGCACCAGGTCCGCGATATCGACCAGTTGCGGCGGCTTGGGGCCGACGAACGTGCCCTTGCCGACATGGCGCCAGAGCTGGCCCTCGCGTTCGAGCGCGGCGAGGCCCTTGCGCAGTTCTGTGCGCTTCACCCCTAGCAGTTCGGCCAGCTCCCGCTCCGGCGGCAGGCGCCCGTCATCCGGCAGCTGCGCCGCGGTGATGTAGCCATAGAGCTGCGTCAGGACGCCCGAGACATCGGCATCGGGCGGGGTGGGGGCTTTCTGATCCATGATGTGCGACCGGCAATGGGGAACGTGATCGTGATCCCATGGATCGCGGGCGAGCGCAACCATTTTGAATATTGGTTGTGATTATTGCTGCGTTGCGCAAGGATTTTCGGGCAAATTACTGCAAATCGAAGCCTTGACAGGATCAATCCGGCACATGACAGTGCCCAAAATAAAATTGGTTGCGACCAAGATCGCCCAAAAAGCCAAACAGAACTCTGGGAGGAGTCAGATCATGAAGCCGTTGAGGAGAAGGTCCGTCCTGTTCGGAGCCGCCGCCGTCGGCGCTGCGCTGATGCTCGGAAGCGCCGCCGCGCAGGCGCAAGCGAAGGTCAGGGTTGCGCTGGGAGACGTGCTGTCGACCGAGACGCTCTCGATGATCATCGCGCTGGAGCACGCCAAGGAGAAGGGCGTCGACTACCAGGTGACGCATTTCTCGAAGGAGGACCTTGCCATCCAGGCCGTGATCAACGGCCAGGCGGATCTCGGCGTCGGCACGCCCTACGCGGTCGTCCAGAAGAGCAAGGCGCCGCTGCGCGTGCTCTTCCAGGGCACGCGCCTCGTCTTCTTCCCGGTCGCGGACAAGTCCTACAAGACCTGGAAGGACATGAACGGCCAGCCGATCGCCTTTCACGCCCGCGCCACCGGAACCGAGGCGATCGGCAACATTATCGCCAAGCGTGAGGGCATCCAGTTTGGCGAGCGCAGCTATGTGCCGGGCTCGGAGAACCGGATCATCGGCATGATGAAGGGCCAGATCAAAGCCACCATCGTCGATCTCGCCAACAAGAACCTGCTGCTGGAGAAGGCGGGCGACCGCTTCCATGTCCTGCCCGGCGTTAGCGAGCCGGCTTCCGACGAGACGCTGTTCGGCCGGACCGACTGGATCCAGAAGAACGAGAAGCAGGTCGATGTCATCGTCACCGAATTCCTGCGGCTCTGGCAGGARATGGCGGCCAATCCGGCGATCGTCGAGCAGGAGAGGGTCAAGCGCAAGCTGATGGCCGACCAGCCGAAGGAGGTACTGGAGGGCATCACCAAATTCTACACGCTGGCGACCAAGGAAGGCGTCTATGCGCCGGCCGGCGGCAGCGCCGAGGTCGCGAAGGCTGATTTCGAGTTCTACACCGAGGCCGGCCAGCTGCAGGGTCCGGCCGCCGAGCTGAAGGTCGAGGATTTCTGGTACCTCGCGCCGCTGGAGCGGGCACGCAAGGCCCTGGGCAGCTAGCCTCGTCCGGACCCGTCCCCGGGGCCGGTGCATGCAGCATCCGGCCTGGGGACCCCTCGTTTCGAAAACGCGCACAAGCGGAGTGCTCTCCCTTGCAGATTTCCGAACTTGCTCCTGCCCTGCCGGMGCTTGGCAGGGCTCCGGCCCAGCGCTGGCGCGATCTCCTGATCCATCCGCTCGTGCTGCGCCTGGTGTCCTTCGCGGCCGCTCTCGCGCTTTGGGAATATGCCGGGCGGATACCGCTCAGCCCCGCCTTTCCGACTTTCCTGGAAACGCTCGGTGGTCTTCGCGCGATCATGGCCGATGGAACCCTGTTCAAGGCCTTCCTGATCACACTCCACCCGCTCGTCATCGGGCTGACCGCCTCGATCCTGTGCGGCGTCGCGCTTGGCGTGCTGATGGGGTTGCACGAACCCTCGGAATGGCTGTTCGCGCCGATCTTCGTGATCGCCCAGGCGGCGCCGCTGGCGGCCCTCATCCCGATCCTGACCTTCGCCTATGGCATCGGGCTGACCGCCAAGGTCATGACCGTCTGCATCATGGCGATGCCGGTCATCGTGCTGAACACGCTCGGCGCCGTGCGCAACACGCCGAAATCGCTTCTCGAAATGGGCAGCTCGTTTCTCGCGACGCGCAGCCAGAGCATCCGCCTGATCATCCTGCCGGCAGCCAGCCCGATGATCTTCGCAGGCCTTCGGCTCGGCTGCGCCGCCGCCTTCATCGGCGTGATCCTCGCCGAACTGCTGATCACGCCGACCGGCATCGGCGACGTGATCTCCTACAACCAATCGGTCGCCGACTATCCCAAGATGTACGCGGCCATCCTCGCCATCATCGTGTTCTCGGTCCTGTTCATCGAGCTGCTCGAGCGGATCGAAGTCACCCTGTTTCGACCGGAGGTGCGCAGATGACCCCCAACGCAGCCATCATGCCGCAGCACCTCGGTGACCGTCCGCCGTTTCCCGCCCGCGCGGCCCGGCCGATCGTCGAAGTGCGCAGCGTCTCGAAAACCTATGCCGGCGGCGTCGAGGCGCTGAGCGGCATCTCGCTGGAGTTTCCGGAAGGGCGCCTGACGACGCTGCTCGGCCCCTCGGGCTGCGGCAAGACCACGCTGCTCAAGATCATCGCAGGCCTGATCCCCGCCACCGGCGGCCAGGTTCTCGTCGATGGCCGCGAGGTGACCGGGCCCGGCCCCGAACGCGCCTTCGTCTTCCAGGATTTTGCGCTGATGCCCTGGGCCAGCGTCATCCGCAATGTCGCCTTCGGGCTCGAGCTGCGCGGCGTCGCCCATAGCGAGCGCGAGGCGATCGCCGAACGCCATATCGCGCGCGTTGGCCTCAAGGGCTTTGAACAGAAATACCCGCACGAACTCTCCGGCGGCATGCGCCAGCGCGTCGGCCTGGCGCGTGCGCTGGCGGTCGATGCCAAGGTCGTGCTGATGGACGAACCGTTCTCGGCCGTGGATGAGCAGACCCGCCGCAAGTTCCAGGAAGAGCTGCTGGAACTCGTCGCCAATGAAGGAAAATCCTTCATCTTCGTCACGCACAGCATCGAGGAGGCGGTCTATGTCTCCGATCGGATTGCGCTGCTCTCGCGCCGGCCGAGCCGCGTCTCGGCGATCATCGAGCCGCAGATAGTCCGTGGCGGCGACCCCGAGAAGATCAGGCGTGACAGTGCCTATCTCGATG
>NZ_JBFTLD010000396.1:0-4165 GCF_056396265.1 Allobosea sp. 05T422_2
GGTGAAGACKGGAGCATAGACGATCGGGGGAGGCGGCGCTTGGCGGCTGGAAAGATCGGCGGAGAAGGCAGACGTAGCCAGGCAGGTTGCAAGGACGGCGGTGGATACAAGTCCTATTCGCATGGTGTCCTCCGAGGTCAGGGTTAGCCAACCTATCGGTTGCACATCAGAAAGCAGTCGGGAACCCAAATAATCGGAGAGGTTTACTGTCTGTCATCAAATAATCCCGAAAGCGATATTTTCGCCACTAGGCAAAAATTATCACCAAGGCTCTCTTGCATGCGGCAACTCAACCCGGATGTCCGCAGCAAAGCTCATCAGGCCGAAACGTTGAAAAGTCGTGGCATGGATGGGGGGGTGTCGTCGAGTGAGGAGGGCGAGAGATCTTGCGATCGCTGAACTGTCGATCGGAGACAGGAAAATCCGAGTCCTTATTGCAACCCCGCAAGGTCATCGAGCCAGGAAGAGCCAAGAAAACACAATCAACCCCCAGAGCAATAGCGAAATTGGAGCGCCCCAGAGGACGCCTCGAATGAAACTATCACTTTCGTCGCCTTCATTTCGTATCCATTGGTAATGTCGACGGGATGTATGAGTCGTATCTCTCTCAAATTCTCGAAGTCTGTTGGAATTCTCAGAATTCGACATGTTATTGCCTCATAAATAACCTTGTAGGCATAACAATTAATAATAAGCGGTGACGAAGATTTCGAAGGATGTTCGGTTTTTGCCTGCAACAAAACAAGAGCACACACATAGCGTCCCRTCGATGATGATTTAATTCCACATGTTCGAGAAGATCGAGTTTGGTTAATCCTTCCGCCGTCGACCCGGCAACGAGGCGAGTACACGGCCGCGCACGTTCCCGCGCGCCCCTCGGGTCAGGTCATCGCATTGCGGTTGCAATCGTCGCCAAAGCGTCAGGCCGTACTTTCGGCACCCGCTGGATGGCAGACTTCGCCACGGCTCCCGTCGACATCTCCATTTGCCATCGCTTCGACGACGGCAACGATCCGCTGGCGGGTGTCGGCATTGTCGGACTTGAAAAAGGCTCTGGCGAGACGAAGCCCCTCGTTTGTCGCAAGCAATTCTGCGACATCGGCAGTCGCCTCTCCCTTCGACGGTTCCTGGGTCGCTGCGTGTCCGGTCGACGCCTGTTCGAAAAAGTAGCCCACCGGCACCTGAAGGATATTCGCAATCTGTTGCAGGCGGCTGGCACTGATCCGGTTTGATCCTTTCTCGTATTTCTGGATCTGCTGAAACGTTATGCCCAACTGTTCCGAGAGTTTCGTCTGGCTTAATCCGGCCAGTTGCCTTTGCTCGCGCAGGCGCCAAGCAAGACATTGATCAATCGCAGTGGGCCGTTTTACGAATTTCATGCAAGAAACCATGTGGAACCCCATGTTGTGGTGATCTGATAACCATCTGCTTGATTATACTGGGCGAAATGTCAGCAGACCAATGTCGCCCCGGTTTCTTCAAAGGAGCTTTATTAGCGGAGAGAGCCTGCAACGGTACAAGGCGGCGGCGAAAGCATCCCGGACTGTCTTGTGCGGTAGATCTTCGAGGCCCATAAACGGCGTTCCATGAGTGGCGCGGATGGTTTTCTCGCCGTGGCTTGCGCCCGCAGGCGAGGGCTTCAAACACGTTGGTCTGGAGGGACGGTGGGGGCGATAAAAGCGGTTCAGTGAACCTGAGGAGCCCGGACATGAGCCAATTCTACATATCGGAAGGGATCACACGTCGAAGCGGCCTTTCCTTCTTGTGGTCGGCGGCCGCACTGGCTTTTGCAGGGGCCGCGGTGGTATTGAAAGCATCGCATTCTGAGGCGCAGACCACCGGTATGGAGCGACGTGGGGATCGGCGCTCCGGACGTGACGATCGCCGCACTGAACGCCGCACCGGACGCACGACACGACGCGAAGAGCGCCGAAACTGAGTGAGCGGCGGCCGCGTGCGCACTAAGCGTCGAGATCGTTCAACTCACCGATGTTCGCGTGGCGCATTGACGAGAACCACCCCCGGCCCTTTGAGCAGCTTGATCTGTGAAAATGGGCCAGAGCAAAGCGCCGGGGCGAGGCGACTATCCGAAGACGTGCGGGCTCGTCAAAAGGAGCCAAAGCCGTGCAGTTGCCCGCCTTGGGAAACATCGTCAGTTCCACGGCGAAGACAGATGCTGCCGGCGCGCCTGGAGCCCATGAAGTCCAGGATGCGCTCATTCGCATGCTTGCGAGTGAAGAATTCATAGTCCCGGACCGGCTCCGTCGTTTTTTGATCTACGTCGTCATGCAGGCGCTGGCTGGCCACACCAAGAACATCACCGCCTATTCGATCGCAGTAGAGGTGTTTGKGCGCCCCGCCAGTTTCGATCAGAAGAATGACCCGATTGTTCGGGTCGAGGCCGGGCGCCTGCGACATGCTATCGAGCGTTATTACTTCGTCGCGGGCCGCTCCGACCCCATCATCATCGAAATCCCGAAGGGCGGTTATGCCCCTCGCTTCAGCAGGCGTCCCGTCCCGCTGGCCGAGCCAAGGCCTCGTAAGAGCCTGCGGCCAATCCGTATCGGTCCAGGTTTCGCGCTGCGACTGTTGCCGTGGGCTTTGGTCGGATTATCCGCATTGCTCGCAATTATCGGGCTCGCGCGGTTCTTGGTCGCCTGAGACGGGTGACGCACGATCGCCTGCGCTTATTGCAGGCCGATCGTCACCACGGGGTTCTCATGAAGTGCCTCTGTCGCAACAGCTATCTGCACGACCCAAGATTCCGATTTGGAGCGAATTTAGAAGATTTTGCTGAGACGGATTGTCAATGGTGAGACGGAACGTCAAGCCTCTGTATATCCCCAAGCATGAGACGAGATTTTGAGTGACGAATATTGTATCCCTAGGGATATTGAGGGGTAGAATTTTGATCGATTACCACTGACGGTGGTTGCGTGTGCTCTCCCGACCTGGGCATCATGCATGGGCTGGGATCGGCGCGCAGGCGAATTAACTCCATGAAACGCCAAACGACATCGACTTGTGTTTCAGATTCCGCGTCATCACAACCGGTGTCAGCGCCATGCGAAAGCGATATCCGCGCGCAACTGCTCCGCATTTTAGCGAGCCGGGATTTCAAGGCGCCCGATCGGCTCCGCCGGTTTCTGTCCTATGTGGTTGAACAGACGCTGGCTGGCCGGGCAGAGCGCATCAAAGCCTACTCGGTCGCGGTCGAAGTCTTCGGCCGGGATACGAGTATCGACATTCTGAACGATCCGGTCGTTCGTATTGAGGCCGGGCGGCTCAGGCGCGCCTTGGAGCTTTACTATTTCCTTGAGGGCAAGACAGACCCCGTCCTGATCGAAATTCCTAAGGGAAGCTACGTACCGTTTTTCTCCCGGCGAATAGACGATCAGACGCTGGCCCAGCCTCTCGCATCCCCGGCCCCGGAGCCGACGCCACCAACCCGCGCACGCCTCTTCGCCTCGCTCAGACGCCCCTGGCTCGTCGGCTTGGCTGCTGTACTGGCATTTGGCACCCTGGTGGCATACGTCGGGATGACAGACCAGTTCCGCCCGGCCGCATCACCGGCACGCCCCCTAGGCCCCTCGCTTTTTGTAAAGCCCTTCGCCAACCTGTCACCGACGCCAGAGGCCAGTGTTTTCGCAGCCGGTCTTTCCGAAGAGATGCTCTCACAGCTCGCTTCGTTTCGGGAACTGACCATTGTTCGAAGCGAGGCTTCCGACACACTGGCGTCGCAACCATCCGCTGCCAGGCGCCATCTCGGCGCCCGGCTCATCCTTGAGGGGATGATCCGGGCTGCCGATAACAAGCTCAGAATAACAAGCCGCCTCGTCGAAGGAGAAACGGCCGCCATTCTCTGGTCTGCCATTTTCGAGGCCGACCTGAACTCTGGGAACCTCATCGAACTGGAAAGTGCCGTAGGGCAGAAAATCGCCATCGCGGTCGCTCACGCCATGAGCGCCCCATTACGCCCCGTGTCGAACGCACGCTAAGGGGCGAGACTAGGCGCCGGTGCTAGTCGGCGAGAATTGCCCGGTTTCCGAGTTCGGACCAACTTCCGCTAAGGATGCGATCCGGCCCCTCGATTGAGTTCGGCCTGACTTCCGCTAACCACCGAGGCCGTGTGCAAACGCGCTATTGGGATGCCTGAGGTGTGCGC
>NZ_JBFTLD010000397.1:0-4144 GCF_056396265.1 Allobosea sp. 05T422_2
GCTTTACACTGTGCCAGCGGACGCTGACGCTGCCGCCGAAGCCTCAAAAGCCGGCTGGGCGAAGGCTGCGGCCAAACAGAATGCCGGGCGTTCGACGGCTTAGGCCAGCGAGCCCCCCCTTGGGCGAGCCAGGCTGGCGGGCGAATGCCAGCCCGGCTCTGGCCGGGGACGGCCGAATCGAAGCGCGCCTCGGATGTCGAATTTGAGCGCTAAAAGATTAAGAGATTCAACACCGTCCTTGGGCGCATCGATCATCCAAATGGGTGATCCAGCCTAAGAGCCGAACCCGCTCTCCATCCCAGTTCTCACGCGCCGAGCAGTGCTTCCGCAGGCCCCACCGCGTGCCTTTCCCGTCTTAGGAGAATCCCATGAAGTACCAGCCCCCGACCGGCGGCGATGCAAATGACCCGTATGTCGGCGCCAATCCAGCCGCCGGCATTGTGGGCTCCAGAATTCCGCCGAAGGCTGTCGAGCACCATCAGCGTGAATTGGTCGACCTGATCACCAAATCCGGACTGACGCCCAGCGAAGCGGATCTCACACAGGTGGCGCAGGCAGTGCAGTCCGGTAAACTGACCTATGCCGTCGCGACCGGCACGGCGAATGCTTGGGTCGTTGCACCAGTTCTAGCTGTTCCGGCCTATTCCGCCGGCCGCGTGCTGTGGGTCAAGGTTCCTGCAACGAATACAAGCACGACCGTCACCGTTAACGTCAGCGGGCTCGGCGCGCGTCCTTTGAAAAAGGCAGACGGGACGGACCCGGCGATTGGCGACTTTGCTTCTGGGCGCTGGTATCCGACCATCGACGACGGAACCAATATCTGTGTAGTCGCCACCTTGGATTCAGACGTTCGCGTGGTGCCCTTGCCGGGTGTTCTCGCAACAGGCTCGACCGCGATAGGAATCCCATCAGGAGCCATCTCGGCAATTGGCGCTTGGGGCACGGTCGCACAAAATACGTTGGTGACTAGCACCTTCGTCGCCTCGTCCGGGATACTTACGGTGGGAGCAGGCGAAGGTGGTTGGTGGTTAGTGATGGCCGCCTTGTCCAGCACCAACGCTGACACTCATTGGGACAATACCGAAGGCTCCTACATTCTGAAGAACGGCGCGACCGTTTCTTATTCTCAAGCTCAGAGTGTCAATATCCAGGCCACTGGCCTGACTGCCATCGCGATCATCCCAGCGGTCCCCGGAGATGTGATCCGGCCGGCATCATTCCAGTTTTCTACTGCGGTATCGGCGATTGAGCCTGCCACGTCGTTCTTTTCCGCCGTCCGCCTCCCGTCTCCTCCTCTCAACTGAGGTCAAATATGATTATTACGCTCACCTCAGACCAGATCAGCAATGCCATGTCCTTACTGGGTGTCGCAGGGAACCCCGCCAACGGCTTTATTGTCGAGCCGGCGGAGGACGAGCCAGGCTTTTGGCTCCTGACAGTGCCGGAGAGTTATCAGGCAGCGTTTGCCGGCCTCGACCTGACCGATGCGAGGCCCGGCCTGCTCGCCTACGCCGCCAAACTGCGCTGGCAGACTGAAGTTGGCGGGATTGTCGTCGCGGGCGTTCCCGTCGCCACGGACGATCGCTCCAAGCTCATGGTGACCGGGGCGCGTGTCGCAGCGGCGGCCGACCCAAACTGGGTCACCGTCTGGCATGGGGCCGACGGCGGCAGCTACCCTATCGACGCCTCGGCAATCATCGCGGTCAGTGACGCCGTGCAGGCTCACGTCAACGCTACGTTCTCTGCCTTCGCTGCGGTGAAATCCGCCATTGAAGCCGGCAGCGTCACCACAACCGCCGAGATCGACGCTGCCTTCATTCCATGAATGGGAGATTGTCGGCGCGCGACGACCATCTGATCCCCCGCACCAATTAGCGGTGCAGGGGATAGTCGGGTAGCCTTCCTATTCGGGATACTTCCGGGTCGCGGTTCCGGCCGCGATTGCAGTCCCGTTGGCGTCGAGCGCGGTTACTGTCCATTCGTAGTCATGGACCTGCGGCGGCGGGGGCGAAGGCCCGTTATATCCGCCGGTTAGCGCCCCKCACGGCACAGAGACGCTGCCCTTGCCGGAAAAGGCGACTTCACCGCCGCCGTGACGATATTGCGGGGCTTGTCGGTCAACCATGTTGAACCGAAGGGTCTTCGTTGCGGCCGGCACGTTCCCGACCTTGAATTCCGGCGACGCACCGCACCAGCGGAATGAGACGTTCATGTTGGGCAATGACGCACTTGGCGCCGTCGCGCCAGTCGAATTGCAGCCTGCCAGTCCCAGGCAGGCCGCACCTATCAGCAGTATCTTACGCATATCTCTTCCCCAGCCCCGCGCTTTAGTGCGCGACCGCTGACCCTAGGCGACCTCATCCTCGGGAGGCGAGCGTTTCGCCATGCGCCTTGCACAACCGGGGTTATCGATGACCACACGCGAGGTGCAAGCCGCAAAGCCCACCGTGGCCATCCCGGGAAAAAGCGGGGAAGCCGCCCGTGTCAGTTCCGAGGTTGCTCCAATGCGGCGACACGCATGACGGCGCTCTCGTAGAGCCCGTTCGAGCGGTGGCCTTCCGCACCGACGAGGCTCTCCAACATTTTAAACTTCGAGTCTGTCTGTTGGACGAAATCAGTCGTCGCGCTCGTATAGGCGGTAACCTCTTCACGAATGTGCTGGATATCGCGGATGTAGGCCTCGCGAATTTGCTGGATATCGCGGGTGTAGGCCTCGCGAAGTTGCGGGATATCACGGGTGTAAGCCTCGCGAATTTGCGCAATCTCTGACCGAAAAATTTCGTTTGTCCGGATCAGGTCCCGAACGATCGGCAGCCGCAGCACAAGCGCGTCAAGAAGTTTCATCTAGCCGCCTCCCTGGCAGTGATCTGATGCGCTGAGTGTGCCTGAGCCTCATTTGGCCGTCCACCTCGCACGCCGTTCCACGAACCGCCGCCTTCGGGCGGCTTTGTCATGCCCGCCTCTTGGCGGCATTTTTTATGTCTGGATCATCAAATGCATTCTCATCCAAAACCCGCCGACGGCCAGGTTACACTGCCTGATGGCGGCGATGAACTAAGTCGCGCCCATGGCTGATATGAGGGCGCGGGCCATTATCGAAGCGGTCGACAAGACGGGCAAAACGTTCGACTCCATCGCTGGAAAAATGAAGGCGGTCGACAAGGCAGCCGCTGCCCTTGGTAAGGCCAAGGGCCTGGACGGCATGTCACGGCAGATCGACGCCGTTGCAGTGTCATTGGACAAGGTTGCTAAGATCGACGCATTCCGGGGCACGCAGGCTTCTTTCGCCGCGGCCAGGACAACGTTTAGAGAGGCACAGGCCAACGTTGCCAAGCTTGGCGCTGAAATGGCCAAAGCGTCCGCGCCGGCTGCAGCACTCACCCGCGAGTACGCCAAGGCTCAGCGCGAAGTGCGTTCAGCCTCTGCAGCGTTCGAAGCGCAGAAAGCAGCCCTAATCGGGAACAAGCGTGCGCTCGAGCAGGCGGGGATTCCCATTGCGAAGCTGGCTGCGCAGGAGCGCAAGCTCAAAATCGCGACCGAGCAGACGACGGCGGCGCTGAACAAGCGGACGGCTGCCCACAGTGGCCAGCCGTCTGGGGGCGGCCCGAAGCCACCCGCAAGCGTTCCCGCCGGCGGCAAGCCTCCCATGGCGATCGGTGTGCCAGGCGGCGGGCTCATGGCCGGATTCGGCGGCTACGCTGCGTACATGAAAGCGCTGGGTTTCGAGCGGGAAATCAACGCAGCAGAAGCCCGTGGCGAACTGACCAAGGAGCAGTCTGAGAAGCTGCGGCGCGAATCCCGCAACGTCGGCGCGGAAGGCATTGGGTTCTCAGGCGAGCAGCTTGCCAAGCTTGGTCGAGAATACGTCCAGGCCGGCTTTGAAGAGCACGCCGCCGCATTCATCCGGCCGACCGCGAGATTTGCCATCGCTGGCGACGTCGAGGCGAGCAAAGCCGCTGACTTCACAACATCTGCACTCGCCTCCTACGGCATCAAACCGAAATCGGAAGAGGAAGCGGTTGCTGCTGCCAAGCGGTATCAGGACATCATTGCCAAGGGCGCGAACGTCTCCCGCCTCGGCGTTGAGGATTTTGCGTCGGGCTTCAAGTTCGCGGCTCCGATGGCCGCCCGGCTGGGCGTCTCC
>NZ_JBFTLD010000398.1:0-4123 GCF_056396265.1 Allobosea sp. 05T422_2
CTCCATGGCCTCGCAGGGCGACCAGGCGGTCCTGCGCCTGTTCTGATCCTTCGTCCGCAGAAGYGGGCTCGCCCACAGAATGTGGGCCGAAGACAAAAAGAGGCGGAGCGAAAGCTCCGCCTCTTTTGCATTTGACGGACGGCATGAGGAGCACGCCGCATCCCTCGTTTAACCATTTGTTATCCCTAACAAGGGATTATCGGCCCAGAAAATTTGGCTCAGCGCCGAATCGCGCGTTCCAGGGGACCGAAGATGGCGAATACGATTCTTTCCAGCGGCGTGCGCAACAACCTCCTGACGCTTCAGCAGACCACCGCGCAGCAGAGCGTCATCCAGAATCGCCTCGCCACCGGCAAGAAGGTCAACTCGGCCATCGACAACCCGGTGAACTACTTCACCTCGGCCTCGCTGAACGACCGCTCCAGCCAGCTCACCGGCCTGCTCGACGGCATCTCCAACGGMATCCAGACCATTCAGTCGGCATCCAAGGGTATCGACGGCGTCACCAAGCTGGTGCAGTCGCTGCAATCGACGGTGAAGCAGGCCCAGGCCGACGCGGCCCAAAACCGCCCGACCAAGGCCGGCACGGCTCTCGCCAACGCTACCGAAGCGGCTGTGACCAGCAAGAGCCTCAAGGATATCGCGCTCGACAAGCGTATTGGCAGCGCCGGCGATACGGCTGTTTCCACCGCGACCCCCGCCTCCGCCGGCGACCTCGGCATCGACACGACAGCAACGCCGTCGCTCGGCATTTCGATCACCGTCGGCACCACCACCTACACAGCCTCCTTTGCGTCCGCGAACACGACTGTCCGGGATGTCGTTAACGAGATCAACAAGTCCGGGCTTGCCACAGCCTTCGTCGACGAGAAGGGCCAGCTCAACGTCAAGGGCACCGGCTCCGAGACCGTCGCCTTTGGTTTCGGCTCGGGCGCTAACGGTGGTGCTGCAATCACCGATGCCCAGGCAGGCGGAGACAACGCCGCGATCGGCTTCAGCGCGCTGGATGCCGTCGTCGGCACCTCGACGATCACCTCGTCGAACGTCACCTCGGCCGTCCGCTCGAACCTGATCCAGCAGTTCAACGACCTGCGCGACCAGATCGACAAGCTCGCCAAGGATTCGAGCTATAACGGCATCAACCTGCTCGCAGGCGACCGCCTCTCGATCGTCTTCAACGAGAAGACCGGCACGAACCAGACCAAGCTGGAAATCCAGGGTTCGACCCTGAGCGCCGCCAATCTCGGCATCGACCAGGCCGTCAACACCCAGCTGGCTGGCTTCGTCAACTTCCAGAACGACCTCGACCTGGAGAAGGCGACCCAGTCCCTGACCGGCGCCCTGACCTCGCTGAAGTCGCTGGCCTCGACGCTCGGCTCGAACCTTTCGGTCGCCCAGACCCGTCAGGACTTCACCAAGGAGCTAGTGAATACGCTGAAGATCGGTGCCGACAATCTCGTCCTTGCCGATCCGAACGAGGAAGGCGCAAGCCTGCTGGCACTGAACACGCGCCAGCAGCTTTCGCAGACCGCGCTCTCGCTGGCCAACCAGGCCGACCAGGGCGTGCTCCGGCTCTTCGGCTGATCGCGCCGAAGCACCCGACCTCCCCTCCCAAAAGCCAGAAGGCAGGATCGTCATGGCTCTCAAAGTCGAGCTCAAGCCGAACGAGCGCATCATCATCGGCCAGGTGGTGATCCGCAACGACGAGCAGCGCACGCGCTTCTTCATCGAAGGCGAGGCGCCGATCCTGCGCGAGAAGGACATCCTCACAGCTACCACCGCCAACACGCCGGCGAAGAAGATCTATCTCGCCATCCAGCTGATGTATCTGGCGCAGGATCCGACGCATGAGCACGAGACCTATTTCGCGCTCGTCCGCGATTTCATGAAGGCTGCCCCGAGTTCCCTGCCGCATATGACCGAGATCAATAACCGCATCTTAAGCGGCGATCTGTACAAAGCCCTGAAGGCAGCAAAGCAGCTGATCGCCTACGAAGCGGAACTCATCGAGAATGCAACACGGGTTTAACGCGTACGCCTCTGCCGCCAGGACTGCCCAGTCTGCCGTCTCCCCTCGCGAACTCGAAGCATCCCTGCTCCTGAAAGCCGCCGTCCGGCTTCAGTCCGTTGCCGATGACTGGCTCGGTCGCCAGCGCGAGCTCGACGATGCCCTGAACTACAACCGCAAGCTCTGGACCCTGCTGGTTTCTGCGGTGATCGCCGAGGACAACCCGCTGCCGGTCGAGATCAAGCGCAACATCCTCGGCCTCGCCAACTTCATCTTCAACCAGACCTTCCGCATCTCCGCCAACCCGGTCCCGGAATCCCTGACCGTGCTGATCGGCATCAACCGCGACATCGCCGCCGGCCTGCGCGGGCGCTGATCCGACGGCCCTTGCGTCCGACACCGACCAAACCCTCAAACGAAAACGGCGCCAGTTTCTGGCGCCGTTTTCGTTTTCACCAAGTCTCGGCTGGGTCAGATGTAGTTCGTCAGCGTCAGCTTCGAGAGAATCGCGGTCGTCTGGTAGCTCGCCTGCAGGCGTGTCTGTAGTGCCAGGATCTGCGTTGCAACCTCCTCGGTCGTGACCTCCTCGACCCCGGCGAGCGTCGTCGTCAGATAATTCTGGGTGGCGGTGTGGCGCTCCTTGGCGCTCGCCATCGCCTTCTGGGCCGTCCCGAGTTCGACGATGATCTCGGCCGGCTTCTGCACGCCGGTGCCGTAGCCGATCGTATTGCTGACGCGTTCGGCCAGGGCCTCGTAACGCCCCTTCGAGTTGGGATCGCCGGCCGGGAAGGTCTCGGCCGCGAATACGGCAAACTGCGCCAGCCCGACCTTGAAGGCCTCCTCATTGGCGCGTGCGCCTATGGCGACGGTCTCGCTCTGATCGACCTGCACCGTCGTCGTCGCGCGCGCCGAGCCCGGCGCATCGTCGCCCTGGTACCAGATCACCGTATTCGCCGGTGTTCCAGGCGCCGGCGCAGCCGTCGCGGTGGCGAAGGGCGGCCCCGGCACCCGCACCGGCGGATTGCTGGAACTGCCATCGAAGAAGTTCTTGGCCGCGACCTGGGCCGACGAGGCCGACAGCGTCGTCTGAGCCTCCTTGCCGAAGGCGGCCGAAACCGAAGCGCGCAGATTGGCAGCCGTGGCATTGACGTCGGCACCGATCTCGAACGTGTCCGTCGCGCTGCCATTGCTCCCGGCCGCCCGCGCCGTCAGGACGATCTCTTTCTGGGTGCCATCGGGCAGATCGACCTTGAAGCGCAAGGTGTCACCGGGCTGCGGCTGAGCCGCGACATTCACGGAGACATCGGCCGGCGGACCCGCAGTATAGGTCGGGACCAATCCCGCCGATGTCGTGGTGGCGGATTTCAGCTTGAAGCCGTAATTGGGATTGCCCGCCTCTTCCGCGATTGTCGCCGTCGTGCCGGCGCCACCTGCCGTGAGGCGCCCGAGCCCGGTCAGGCCGAGATCGGCTTCCTTGCGCTCGGCGATCAGCTGCTTCAGCCCGGCGCGGCCGGCGCCGTCCCCATCCATGATCAGGGAATAGCTGACCACCGGCTCGGTATCCGAGGTCCGCCCCGAGAACAGATAGCGCCCGCCGACATTGGTGTTGAGCAGGTCGAGCGCCTGCTTGAACTTTTCCTCGGCCAGAACCTGCGGCGCCGAACGGCCGCTGGCGCTCTCGACATAGCTGCCCGGACGCGCGTCGTTCTTGGTTTCGGCCGTCAGCTTGGCAAACCCCTCGACCGCCTTGGTCGAGAGCTTGAGATTGACGTCGGCAAGCTGGATTCCGGAGAGCCAGGAATCGAGCGAGGCCTTCTTGGCGTTGAGGTCGAGGCTGGTGCGCCGCTCGATCCCGAGATCGCCGTAGCTGGTGACCTTCTTGCCCGTATCGAGCTGGCGCTGAAGATCATCGAATTTCGCCCGCGTCGAGACGAATTCGCTCGGCCTAGCCGCGCGATAGGCTCCGGTGCCATAGGAGGTAATCGTCATGATGGCGTCCCTCAGACTCTCATCAGCATGTCCATCATCTCCTTCACCGTGGAGATGATGCGGGCATTGGCGGCGTAGGCGTTCTGCAGCTCGATCAACGTCGCCATTTCCTGGTCGACATTGACC
>NZ_JBFTLD010000399.1:0-4038 GCF_056396265.1 Allobosea sp. 05T422_2
CCTCATGGCCGGCGCCGTGCAGAGCGTCCAGGTCAATGACAAGCCGGCTTACGTTCTTGTCGGCACCTGGCTCGATGATTCTTATCTCGGCAGCATCAAGGTGGTGACCTCGCTGGATGTCCGGCTCTTCGCCGAGACCAGCGCGGGCCTCGAAGCCGTCATGCTGACCCATCCGGACGATACGCGCACGGTACCCGATGCGATCCGTGAGCGCCTGGCGAAGGGCGAGGATACGATCTTCGACCGCGAGGCCGATGGCGGCGCCTATCGTGCGGTCTACACCGCCTTCCGCGGTATCGATGGCAAGCTGGCGGCTGTCGCATTCATCGGGCTGCCGAGCGGTGCCGACTTCTTCGAGCAGCTTGGACCATCCCAGCTCTTCATCGGCATCTTCCTGCTAGGTAGCCTCATCTCGATCATCGTCGGCGCTGCGATGTCGGGTATCCTGGTCAAGCCGCTGCGTGCGTTGACGCGCGGCGTCCGGGCGATTGCAGCCGGCGATTTCAAGCAACGGGTTCCTGAAACCGGCGGGCGCGAGATTGCGCAGCTCGCCGCAGGCTTCAACGGTATGGCGGAGCAGCTCGGCAAGCTGCATGCTCTGGAGACCGAGCTCCGGCGTCGCGACAGGCTCTCGGCCCTTGGGCAAGCGGCGATGGTGATTGCCCATGAAGTCCRCAACCCGCTCGGTATCATCAAGACCTCGACCGAGGTGGTGCGCAATCGCGCCAAGCTCGGGGCCGCCGAGGACCGCATGCTTGGTTATGTGATCGAGGAGGTACGCCGCATCGAGACGCTGGTGCGGGACTTTCTCGACTTCGCTCAGCCCAAGGCGCCGAGCAAGACGGTCTTTCCATTCCGCGCGGTGATCGATCGGGTGGCCTCGATCGCCATGCCGGAGCTTGACCGTCATGACGTCGTCCTCGACATCAGGGATCATAGCGGGGGTGGGCTGATCTCGGGCGACCCGGACCAGCTCCATCAGGCGGGCCTGAATCTCGTCCTGAACGCGATCGATGCGATGCCCGCCGGCGGAATGATCACGGCGGAGCTCACATCGGCCGATGGAGAGATTTCGCTGACAATCAGCGATCAGGGGGATGGCGTGGCGGACGAGATCAGGGGCGAGATCTTCAATCCCTTCTTCACCACCAAGACGAAGGGCACGGGGCTTGGCCTCGCGAAGGTGCAATCCGTCGCTGCTGCGCATGGTGGCCGCGCCCATTATGCGAGCCCGCCGGGGCAGGGCGCCTCGTTCACAATTACATTGCCTTTGCTGGAGCGTGGAGCACCCGGATGACCCACAGCATCCTGGTCGTCGATGACGAAACCCGACTGGCCGATGTTCTGGCGGCTGCGCTGGATGATCTCGGCTATCGCGCGACCGCCGTCGAAAACGCCCGCGAGGCGCTTTCCAGTCTGGAGCAGGAACGGTTCGACCTCGTGTTGACTGATCTGCGCCTGCCCGGGATGGATGGGCGCGCCCTGCTACAGGAGGTGCGCAAGCGCTGGCCGGATGTTCCGGTCGTGGTCATCACCGCCTTTGCCACGGTTCGCGATGCTGTCGAACTCGTGAAGGAGGGCGCCTTCGACTACATCGCCAAGCCGTTCGAGATGGAGGATGTCGCAGCCGTCATTCGCCGCGCCTTGCGGCTGGCCGAGGTGGTGCGCGACAATGAGCGGCTGCGGGGCGAACTCGAGGGCCGTTACAGCTTCGAAAATCTGATCGGAACAAGCCCGCCCTTCAGAAGGGTGATCGAGCAGGTCACCGAGGTCTGTGAGACGCGCGCCACGGTTATGCTCAACGGAGAAAGCGGCACCGGCAAGGAGGTCGTCGCACGCGCGATCCATTTCAACAGTCCGCGCCGGAACAAGCCCTTTGTCGCGATCAATTGCGCTGCCATCCCCGAGACATTGCTCGAAAGCGAGCTCTTCGGTCATGTGAAAGGTGCCTTTACCGGAGCGCTGGCCAACCGCGTCGGCCGCTTCGCCGCCGCCGATGGCGGAACGCTCTTCCTCGACGAGATCGGCGATATGCCGATCGCCGTTCAGGCGAAGCTGTTGCGTGCGGTTCAGGAGCGCAGCTTCGAACCTGTCGGCGGCACCCGCAGCCAGACGGTGGATGTCCGGCTGATCGCGGCAACCCATAGGGACATGCGCCAGGCGGTTGCGTCCGGCGAGTTCCGGGAGGACCTGTTCTATCGGCTCAACGTCTTCCCGATCCAGTTGCCTGCCCTGCGTGAGCGGCGCGAGGACATCCCGATCCTCGCCGCCCATTTCCTCGCGACGCTGGCCGAGGCGATGGGCAAGCGCGTGACCGGCTTTACCCCGGCCGCTCTCTCGGCGATGGACGGCCATGACTGGCCCGGTAATATCCGTGAGCTGCATAATTGCGTCGAGCGCGCCGTGATCGTCGCGAAGTCCCCGACCATCGACGTCCCGGATCTGCCTCGCGACTTGTTTGAAGGTGGCGCGCGGCGCGCCGAGCGCGATCGCCTCCCGAACGATCTCGATGCCGAACTCGAGCGGCTCGAGCGCGGCTTCATCATCGAGGCGCTGCGGCGTACGGACGGCGTCCAGGTCCAGGCCGCGCGGCTCCTCGGCATTGCCGAGCGCAGCCTGTGGCACCGCATTAAGAAACTGGACGTGAAACTCGGCAGAAAAATCGTCGAGTGACGCTGGGTTCGATCTTTACCGGTTTGCGACAGAGTTCAGATATGGCAAGCGATTGGGTGTCCTGCAGGAGCGACGATTGTGCCCGCCTACCCTAAGCTTGCCGTCGCCGGTCTGTGCCTGGTCGCTGGATCCCAGGTTGCTGTCGCGGCCGATCCGGCTCCGGCGCTGCTGAACCCCACTCCGGCCTCCGGCTGGATCGTGACGCTCGGCGGCTCGGGTCAGATCGGTCCCAAATATGACGGCGCAAAGGCCTACGGACCGTCGGGCACGCCGTCGCTGAGCTGGCGGCGGGTTGGCGAGCCGGAAGGGTTCAGCGCACCCGACGAGGGGCTGGACTTCGCCCTGTATGAGACGAGCCGCTTCAGCATGGGCGTCGTCGGCGACCTGAAGTCGGGTCGCTATTCCGGCTCGGATCGAAAACTGTTCGGCATGCGAGACGTGCCCTGGACGATCGAGGCTGGCGCCTTCGCCGAGTTCTGGCCGATCGAGGACCGGCTACGGACTCGTATCGAGGTACGGCAGGGCTTCCACGGCCATCATGGCATCGTCGCCGATATCTTCGTCGACTGGGTTCAACCGATCGGCCGCTTCACGCTCTCGGGTGGTCCGCGCCTGTCCTTCGGCAACCAGGCGTACATGCGCAGGAATTTCGGTGTGACGCCGGAGGAATCGCAGGCTAACGGCATCCTCGCCGCCTACAGCCCGTCGGGAGGCGTCAAATCGGCGGGCCTCGCGGCGGCACTCGAATATGCATGGTCGGACGTCTGGAAGACCACGGCCTATGCCCGCTATGACCGCCTGCTCCAGGATGCCGCGCGCTCGCCGATCGTCCGCACCATTGGCGCGCGCGACCAGTTCTCGTTCGGATTGAGCACGACCTATTCCTTCAAGATTGGCGGTTAGCGCCAACCCTCAGGCACAGAGCCAAGTGAAGGGGCTGTTCGAGCCGGGCCGGAAGCAGCCTGAACGGCACCCCGATCCGGCTCGCCCGCAGCAGCGGATTTATCAGCGATACGGGTCCTCGCACTCGTCATCGGGCGGGCTTCGTCTCCGGCTGGAGATGAGGCCCGCGGTCCAGCGCGCGGCCGCCATGATGAGCTGACGCCGCGACGACAGTCTCAGCGTCACATGGCATAGGCCGGGCTCGCCGGGATCGGGAAGACCCGATCATAGGCCAGGTTGAAGCTGAAGGCGTAGACGACGTAGAAGACGACGATCGCGATATCCATCACAAAGGCCTGCATCAGGGTAATGCCGAGATACCAGGCGATCGGGGGCAGCAGGATCATCAGAAGTCCGCCCTCGAACAACGCGACATGGAGGATGCGCGTGCCGATACCCTTATGGGTATGGCCGACCATACGC
>NZ_JBFTLD010000400.1:0-3982 GCF_056396265.1 Allobosea sp. 05T422_2
GGCGTCAGCCGTGCGGCCATCGCGCTGGAGAAGAAGGGGCTGATCCGACGGCTGACCGATGAAGCCGACAGCCGACGTCAGCGGCTCTTCCTGACCGATCCCGGCCGAGCCCTGTATCAGCGCTACATTCCGGCGTTGAAACTTCGCGAGGCGGCGATGCTGTCCTGCCTGTCCAAACCAGAACGAAGACAACTTGATCAGCTGCTCGACAAGCTCGCCGCCCATGTGCCGGACTGGGGTTCGCTTTCGGAGCTATAGCGTCTCCCGTTACCGCCAGCTTTTGCGGGTCGGACAAGCGGCGCTGGCAGCCTATGTACTGGCCCTCATGTATATAGCCGGCGCCACCTGGTTTCGATCAAGGCCCGGCCGTCATCGTTCCGCGTCGAGGGGGAGGCAGGATGAAACTCTATACCTATTGGCGGTCCACCTCGTCATACCGCGTTCGCATTGCGCTCGCGCTCAAGGGGCTCGAAGTCACGCCGCGCTTCGTTCATCTCGTCCGGAACGGCGGAGAGCAACATGGCGCGAGCTATCGCGCGCTCAACCCGCAAGGCCGGTTGCCGGCACTGRAACTCGACGACGGCACCATCCTGACCCAATCGCCCGCCATCATCGAATATCTCGAGGAGACCTGTCCGGCTCCGGCGCTCCTCCCGCGCGACCCGGTCTTGCGTGCGAAGGTCCGGGCCGTCGCAGCGATCATCGGCTGTGACATTCATCCCCTCCACAACGTCGCGCCGCTGTCCTATCTCAGGCAGAATCTTGGGCAGGCCGAACCGGAGGTTGCGGCCTGGATCGCCACCTGGATCGGACAGGGGCTCGGCGCCGTCGAGGCGCTGATTGGCGACGAGGGTTATTGCTTCGGCCCCCTGCCCGGCCTGGCGGATATCTACCTGCTGCCCCAGCTCTACGCAGCGCGGCGTTTCCAGGTGCCGATCGACCATTGCACGCGCATCCTGCGGGTCGAGCGATTGTGCAACGAGCACCCTGCCTTCAGGAGTGCCCACCCGTCGATGCAGGGCGATGCCGAGTAGCTGGCCCGACATATCGTCAAGGCGCCAGTTCCGCCMTGCGCCAGATGCGGAGGATGCGCTCAGGGATACAAACGGAAACACTCCAGCAACATCCGTTCGGCACTGGGGCCACAAACGCGACCTATCCGGCAGGCTCACGCAACGTCGGAGCGCCTATGCCGGATATCCCTTCACCCTTGCGGCCGGGCTCGTCGCTGAGGCGCGCCCTGGGGGTCCTCGCCGCAGCAGCCATGTGGATCAGCGTGGTGCTCTTGCGCATCTTCGGGGCCGACACCGCCGACACTGCCTCGGCCTGCAGCCGCATGGTCTATCGCGATCCGGTGACGGGGCGGGAGCAAGCCATCGGAGCCGTCCGGATCGCTGCGGACGGCACGATCCGATGCCGCGATCTCGCCTATCGGCCTTAGATCATCGGTCCGGATATCGTATCCGGTCCGATGATCTAACCAACTGTGATTGCATCGGCTTTGCCCCGAAAACCGCAATCCACTTTTCCGGCCGATGCTTCGGCCCTGCCGATGCTTTAGCCATGATGACGGCTGCAGGGGACCTAAGCCTCCGATATGCTCACATCGCTTGAAACCTGGAAACCTGACGTGAGCGCATCGGCGCATATCCTGATCGTCKAGGACGATCGCGAGATCAGCACGCTGGTCGCGCGCTATCTCGCGCAGAACGACATGCGGACCTCCACCGCGCGCGACGGGCGCGAGATGGACCGGATTCTGCGGGACGGCCGGTTTGACCTCATCGTGCTCGATCTCAATCTCCCCGGCGAGGACGGGTTCTCGATCTGCCGGCGGCTGGGCCTGACGATGCAGCTGCCGATCATCATGCTCACCGCCCGCAGCGAGGATATCGACAGGATCATCGGCCTCGAAATGGGGGCCGACGATTATCTCGGCAAACCGTTCAACCCGCGCGAGCTCCTGGCCCGCATCCGGGCGGTGCTGCGGCGACGGGGCAGCGGACAGGCCGATCCGGACGAGCTTCCCGGCTCCTTTTCCTTCGCGGGCTGGACGCTGAATGCCAATAACCGCGAGTTGACCAATCCCGACAATGTCCGTGTCACTATCACCGGCGCCGAGTTCGATCTGCTGCGGGTGTTGTGCGAGCGGCCCGGGCGCGTGCTCGCGCGCGATGCGCTGCTCGATCTGACGCAKGGACGCGCCGCCACACCGTTCGAGCGCAGCATCGATATCCTGATCAGCCGGCTGCGCCAGAAGATCGAGCGCGAGCCGCGCGAGCCCGAACTGATCAAGACGATCCGCTCGGGCGGATATCTCTTCACGCCCGCCGTCGCCCGGCAATGATCCACCCGTTTCGCCTGCCCGCACGGATCGGCAGCCAGATCGCGCTGCTCGTGATCGGCGTCATCGGCCTGCTCTATCTCGTGCTCTCCGTCGCCCTGGTCTGGCAGGCGCCCCGCGGCAGACCAGGCCCGCCAGCCTATGAGAGCGTGGCGACGATCGCGAAGCTGGTGGCCCGGACGCAGCCTGAGCTGCGCCAGATGGTCGTCGAGACCGCGAACACGGCAGATCGGCGCTACCGGTTCACGCTATCGGCCAAGGACCCCGCCCCCTTGCCAGCGCAGCCGCATCCTTTCGCCGCGGAGGGCATGGCGCAGCGCCTGGGCGAGGGTTTTGCGGTGCAGCCGAACCCGGTGCCTGACGGGGACAGGCCGCCGCAAGGCTATGCGATCCGGCTTCCCGACGGCACGGGCCTCGATGTCGAGATCGCGCCCGGTGGAATGGGGACACCGCCACCGCGCCCCATCTCCATTCTGGTGGTCGCCACGATCATCGTGCTCGGGCTCAATATCGGCGCGCTGACGCTCTGGGCCTCGCGCGGCATCACGGCGCCGCTCGCGCGCTTCGCCTCGGCTGCCGAGGAGTTTTCGATCGACCGCGATCCCTCGCCGCTGCCCGAGGAGGGCCCCCTCGAAGTCCGCACCGCCGCGCGCGCCCTCAACCGCTTGAGGGACCGTATCCATGCGCTGTTTGCCGACCGCACGCGCATGCTGGCGGCGATCAGCCACGACCTCAGGACGCCGATCACGCGCATGCGCCTGCGCGTCGAGTTCATCGAGGACGCTGTCCTGCGCGCTCAGTTCACCCGCGATCTGGAGCATATGGGCACCATGGTGCAGGGCGCGCTGTCCTATCTGCGCGATGTCGACCGGCGCCAGAAGCGCGGTGCTGTCGACCTTTCGAGCCTGCTCCAGACCGTCGCGGACGAGTTCAGCGATATCGGCACATCGACGCGCTACGAGGGGCCGCGACGGCTCGTCGCGACAGGCGATGCCCAGCAGCTGGAGCGCGCCGTGACCAATCTCGTCGAGAACGCGGTGCGCCATGGCACGCAGGTGATCATCCGCCTTCGCAACGAACCCGATGCCCTCCTGATCGAGGTGGCCGACGATGGCCCCGGTATTCCGGAAGCCGATCGCTTGCGCCTGCTCGAACCCTTCATGCGCGGCGACGAGGCACGCGGGCGGATCGATTCAGAAGGCTTTGGCCTCGGCCTCGCCATCACCCGGTCGATCGCGGCCGCCCATGATGGCGAGCTGAGCCTGCACGACAACCAGCCGCGCGGCCTCTTGGCCCGGATCAGCCTGCCGCGCCTGGCCGCTGCGGCTCCTGAGAGCGCCTGAGCGCTTACACCTTTGCCCGGCCGTGCCGCGACAGTCGCGTKGACCCGAACGGGACAGTCATGGCTGCATGTCCCCGCCCCCGCCATCGCTTGAGCGCAGCGCGACGTGCCGCTTCATGAGCGTTGCTCGAGCGGCCACACCTCAACGACGCCATGGGCCACGGCGCAGGGCGTTCGTGAAACCATAGCGATGGCCTCGGCCAGATCGGCGGCTTCGATGATGGCAAAGCCCGCCACCGGCAATGACGACGTCATGAATGGGCCATTGGCCGTTTCAACCTGGGCAGCGTCGGGAT
>NZ_JBFTLD010000401.1:0-3918 GCF_056396265.1 Allobosea sp. 05T422_2
GGCTTGCGCCCGGACAAAGGCGTCGCTATTACCCCGGCCATCGGTCCCGGATAGCTCAGCGGTAGAGCAATCGACTGTTAATCGATTGGTCGCAGGTTCGAATCCTGCTCCGGGAGCCAACACTTCTTACATTCATGAAATTGATGCCCGTGTGCCATCTCCTCTACGAGGGGGCGGCAGCGTGTCGGCTCGCGATTTCAGAATCTTATGCGCTTTTGCTGATCCGAGCTCTCGGCATGTCGGCGCGTAATGCGCGTCCGCCCTTGCGCGATCCCCTCACCACGATCCGCCGAGGTTCGTTGATCAGGGCGTGGCCGCCAGGCGCCGATCGACGGCGCGGGCGCGGAGCTGCCTGTAGAGGATGGGCCGAGCCCTCTCGATGTCATGATCAGGATCGAGGGATCGCTGAGCGATCGCTATTGGGCAGAATGACCGAATCCAAACCGGTCTGATTCAGAGGCCGCGATCGCAGATCAATCGAGATGTCGCCGGCAGAATCCTGCCGGTCGAATCTTGGCCGGATTGCCTCGCGACGACGCCGTCAGGTCGTCTGTGGATGCGGCGCGCATGTGCTCCTCAGCTGTGAGAACTCGCTGCAGCCGAACCGGTGTCCTGCCGCGGCCATCTTGCCTTTTGCGACCGCCTCGAACAAAAGCTGAGGACGGCGAACACGCGCCGCGCAGACGGAGATTGAGGATATGGACAGCTTCACCGAGCTGCGCCGGATGATGGTCGATTGCCAGTTGCGGACCTATGACGTGACGGACCGTGCGGTTCTCACGGCTGCCGACCGCGTTCCGCGCGAAGCATTTCTTCCCGCCGAACTCTCCCACCTTGCCTATCTMGATCAGTCTGTCGCCTTGCCGGGTACGAGCCGGGCGCTGATGACGCCGATGGTGATCGTGCGGATGATCCAGATGCTCGGCATTCAGCCTGGCGAGCGCGTGCTCGAATATGGCGGCGGCACGGGATATGGCGCTGCATTGATGTCGGATATGGGCGCGGTCGCCACGCTTTGGGAGCCTGATGCGGCTGCCCTGGATCAGGCTCGTGGCGCGCTTGCGCTGGCTGGCGCTGTTGGCGTCACGCTCAGCGCCACACGGCCTGCCGAATCTCATTTCGACGCGATTCTCGTCAGCGGCGCCTGCGAGACCGTTCCAGAGAGCCTTTTTGGTCTCGTCAACGATAACGGCCGGCTGATCCTGGTCGAGGGGCAGGGGCGGGCCGCGCGGGTGCAGCTTTATCAAAAGAGCGCCCAAACCATGTCGGCGAGGCCGGTTTTCGATGCTGCCGCGCCTGTTTTGGAAGAATTCCGCCGCGTTCCGAGTTTCGAATTTTGATTCGGCAGTGTCGCATTTATGCGGCACTGCGCCATGGAAACGATTGTTCGCGCCTTGGTGAGATTGGCGCGGGCCGCGGCTCCGGGTATGAATCACTACAACTATGCCGAGGCTGGGGCGATGCCTGGGCGAGACTTGAGTCCGCACAAGAGGCGTCCACGTGAACGAAAAAGAAATTAGGCGGAAGTCGGCCGGATACGGTCTCGCTGCGGTTCTGGCCACCGTTTTGGCCGCCAGCCAGATCACGACGGCTTCTGCGCAGACGATGGATGCATCGCTGGCGCGGGCCTATAATGGCAACCCGACGCTGAATTCGCAGCGCGCCTTGGTGCGCGCCACCAACGAGAACGTGCCCCAGGCACTGTCCGGCTACCGGCCGCGCATCACCGCCTCGGCGGATATCGGCGCGAGCCTGCTTGACGCCAATCAGCCCGGACAGGGCAACAGCACGTCCCGCCTGGCGCCGCGTGGCGCAGGCGTCCAGATCGACCAGAACATCTTCGACGGTGGCAAGACCCGCAGCTCTGTCAGCCAGGCGGAATCGCAGGTGCTGGGTGCGCGGGCGACGTTGCGCAATACCGAGCAGAACGTGCTGCTCGATGCCGCCACGTCCTACATGAACGTGCTGCGCGACACGGCGATTCTCAGTTTGAACCGCAACAACGTCGAGGTTCTCGAGGAGCAGCTGCGCCAGACGCGCGACCGATTTCAAGTCGGTGAAGTAACCCGGACCGACGTGGCGCAGGCAGAAGCCCGGCTGTCGCAGGCGCAATCCGCGGAGATTCTGGCGGAATCGAACCTCAAGACCAGCATCGCGMGCTTCCGCCAGAATGTCGGTGTCGAGCCAAAGCAGCTCGCGCCTGGACGTCCCATCGAGAACCTGCTGCCGAAGTCGCTGCCGGCCGCGCTTGACATCGCGTTGGTCGGGCATCCTGCGGTCATCGCGGCTCTGCACGGCGTCGATGCGGCGGAGTTGCAGGTGAAGGTCACGGAAGCGGACCTCTATCCGACCGTGGGTGTGCGCGGCTTGGTCGCGCAGCGCTATGACAGCCAGCTTTTTGGTGACAATCGCTTCTCGGCGAGCGCTGTGGCGACGCTGACAATCCCGATCTATGAGGGCGGCCAGGTCTACTCACGGACCCGGCAGGCCAAGGAGACGGCCGGCCAGCGCCGGATCGACGTCGACACGTCGCGCGACACCGTGCGTGCTGCGGTCGTCTCCGCCTGGGGCGCCCTTGATGCCGCCAAGGCGCAGATCATTGCGGCTCAGGCACAGGTTCAGGCGGCTGAGACCGCGCTTGCAGGCGTCCGCGAGGAGGCCAAGGTCGGTCAGCGTACCACGCTCGACGTGCTCAACGCGCAGCAGGAACTKGTGATTGCCCGGTCGACGCTGGTGACGGCGCAGCGAGATCGGGTCGTCGCATCCTATGCCGTGCTTTCGGCCGTCGGCCGGCTTTCGGCTGAGACGCTGAAGCTCAAGACCGCGGTCTACGACTCCCGCAAGCATTACGATCAGGTCAAGGGTCTGCTCTGGGGCACCCAGGTTCCTGACGGCCGCTGAGACAGCCTTGACGGTTAACGACGGGGGCTGCGGCCCCCGTTTCTGTTGTGGTCCGCCCGCTCTGTTGTGCAGCGGGCTTGCGCGCTGATCGATGGGAGACATTCCGGCAACAGACCGGATTTCTCCTGTGGGTGGGCCGGAACCTGCCTTGCTTGGCGCTCTTTGCGTGGAATACTCAACGTTGGGGCTGCGTTTGATTCGATCCGCGCGCCCGGTGTCGAGTGGTCGGACCCAGCATGAGCGCGCAACCCAAGCCCAACGAACCGTCGATGGAGGAGATTCTCGCCTCCATCCGCCGGATCATCGCGGATGACGAGGTCAAGCCCGCCGAGGCTAGCGCACCTGCGCCGACGCCAGAGCCGCCACCCGCGGCGCCCCAGTTGCAGCTCGTCGAGGAGATCGATGACGACGTGCTCGATCTCGGAGCCGAGGCGAGCCTGGTCGTATCACCGGCGATGGCTGAGCCCGAGCCTCCGGCCGTGGCCATTCAGCCCAGCCTGGATGTCGATTTCCTCGAAGCGGCCGAGCCCGAGTTCAAGCCGGAGCCGCAATCGGAGCCGCCGGCGCAGATGTTCGTGCCGCCAGCCTTCGTCCCGGCACAGTCCGCGCCGCCATCGCTCGATATGGCTGCTCTGATTTCGGAACAGGCCGGCTCCGCCGTGAACAATGCCTTCGGTGCGCTCGCCCACACAGTCCTGACCAACAACGCGCGTACGCTCGAGGATCTGGTCAAGGACATGCTGAAGCCGATGCTCAAGACCTGGCTCGACGACAATCTGCCGACCATGGTGGAACGTCTGGTGCGCGCCGAAATCGAACGCGTCGCCCGCGGTAACCGGCACTGAGGCATTTCCCGCTCACCAAGACGAGGTTGGTCGGCTAAGGTATCGGCCTGAAAGGTGGATTGCAGTCTCGATGCAACCACAGAAGGTCGGTTCATCCGCCCGGATACGAAATCCAGTCCGATGATCTAACGCCCGCGCAGCCGTCCGTGGACCCGTTGGGGCACTCGGATGT
>NZ_JBFTLD010000402.1:0-3819 GCF_056396265.1 Allobosea sp. 05T422_2
GGCCAGCATGACGCCATGGTTCAGCACGCCCTCCGAGTAGAGGAGATTTCCGCTGAGCGCGATAAGTGCAAATCCGAGATTGGGACGCTTCACATGTCCGTTTGCCCTCGCCACGACCTTCAGAACCAAGGAATCGCCGCAAGCGCAGGCTTGCACATCCACACCTTTGTCGTCGCGAAGGCGAACTTCGGTGAGGGTGAGCCCCTGCGAACCAAAGCCGTCGACGCCGTTGATCAAATTGGCCATTCTGGACAAACCTTACGAAATGGGCTGGGTCGGATTTGGGGACTGTCGCAGCAGCGGTGCTTGCCCCTCGACGGTATAGCTCCTAATAGACGCGCTTCCTGGCGAATTCCAGCTGATCGAAACGATGAACGCGCCCGCATTGCTGAACGCATCCCAATCGAGCGATCCGGCGATCCGCGTTGACCGTCTCTCGAAGAGCTTCAAGGTCTATCAGAAGCCGATGGGCCGTATCGCGGACTATATCTGGCCCAAGCCCGGCCGCTATGACGAGGTCACGGCCCTCGACGACATCAGCTTCAGCGTTTCTCGAGGCGAGTGCTTCGGCATCGTCGGCATCAACGGGTCGGGCAAGAGCACCCTCCTCAAGCTGATTACCGGAACTCTTCTGCCGACCAGCGGAACCATTGCAGTCAACGGCCGTGTGCTCGCATTGCTTGAGCTCGGCGGAGGGATCAATCCMGAGCTCACCGGGCGCCAGAATGTAATCGTCAGCGCCGCGATGCTGGGCTTCCCTGAGGACTACGCCGCGTCCCGCATGGGCGAGATCGAGGCCTTTGCAGATATAGGGGCCTTTTTTGACAGGCCGATGAGAATATACTCCTCCGGCATGTATGTCCGGCTGGCTTTCTCGATCTATCTGTTCATGGATCCGGAAATCCTGATCGTGGACGAAGCTCTGAGCGTTGGCGACATCTTCTTCCAGCAGAAATGCTACGAGGCGCTGCGCAAGATCATGCAAGCAGGCACGACGGTACTCTTTGTCTCGCATGATACCGGTGCGGTGCAGAAACTCTGCCAGCGAGCGCTTCTGCTCGATCACGGGCGCGTCGAATTCATCGGGCTTCCCGACAATACGATCAACCGCTACTATACCAAACTCGGACACAAGACCGAGGCGGCCCGCAAGGACGCGGAGAATGGCGCAGCGGCGGACGACATCGCTGCTCTGCCGGATGCGGACGCCGACGAGGTTCTTCGCGGCAATATCCTCAATTCCGGAGCCATCCTATCCGCGGGAGGGGAATTGGCCCTCACCGCCGTGCGGTCCTGCGCCCCTGGTGGGGGCCCGTTCGTCTCGCAACGCCAGGGCACGGAGCTCGTCCTTGACCTCGTCGTCGAGGCCCTGAAGCCCTTGGCCGAAGGCGATATCTCTTTTTCGCTCCATGACCGCTTCGGCGAACTGGTGTTCAGCACCTCCAGCGCTCGCCTTGGCAAGCCAATCGGCAAGATGGAGCAAGGACAGCGCGCGATCGTTCGTTTCGTCGTGGAGTGTTTGGTCCCCGTTGGTGAATACACCTACAGGATCGGGCTGACGACGGGCAGCGACGTCGTACCTTCGCAGACCGAGATGCTTGGACCGATCCTGATCACCTGGGACAAGCCGACGAGCCGCTTCTACGGCCAGATCGGCCTTCCCAGCCAGCTCTTGAGCGCGACGCCGCAGCGAAGCGGACAGTGACCGGGACGACAGATATGATCCGCGATCTACTGCAGCATCACCGCTTCGTCTTCGCTAATGCGTGGACCGAAACGCGGTATCGCTACGCCGGCACTGCGATGGGAGCGTTCTGGCACATTGTCCAGCCACTGATGCTGATCGTGCTCTTCGCCTTCATCTTCGCTGGAATTTTCCCGACGCGCCCGGGCGCAGGCGGCAGGGTGAGTTCGCTGGTCTTCATCATGTCGGGCATGCTGCCATGGCTGGCGTTCGCCGACTGCCTGAGCCGCTGCACGACATCACTGACGGATAACGCCCATTATCTTCGGAAGATCGCTCTGCCGGAAATCCTGTTCGTGGCGCGCACCGGGGTGGTTGCCGCGATCATGATGACGCTGTCACTGGCGCTCACCGCCGCGACGGCGCTGCTATCGGGCGTCGTGCCGAACTGGTCCTGGCTGACGATCCCGCTCGCCGGCTTGCTGATGGTCGGCTTTGGCTTCGGCCTTGGCCTGATCCTGTCTCCAATCCACGTGTTCTTGCGCGACACCGGCCAGGCCGTCAGCGTGTTCACGCAATTCTGGATGTGGCTGACGCCAATCGTCATGACCGAGGAATTGCTTCCCGCGGTGTTGCGCCAGTTTCAGATCGTCAACCCGGCCTACTGGTTCGTACGCGCCATCCGGCAACCGCTGATTGCAGGCGAAGCTGCGGATGCGACCACGTGGATCGTGATGGTCGCGCTGACAGTCGTCAGCATCGCGCTGGGGCGACGTCTGCTCGGCCGCGTGCGATCAGACGTCCGCGACATGGTGTGACCTCCCCGCGCGAAGCAATATCTCAGCCTCGGTTGGCGCTAGCGCAGGATCACAGCCACGTTGGAGCTCATGGGGCCCAGCGGGAGTCCTGTCATCACGAATTGTGGCGCCCGGTTRCCCGGCCATTCGCGTGCGATCAGGCTTCTGTCCAGAAAATCCATGTTGGCGGGGTTGATCCAGTGGTCATATTTCGTCCCCGCAAGCAATTTCCGGAATAGCCCCGGAGCGTAGTGCAGCAAAGGCAGGCTGGTATGGTGCTCGACCGGGAACCAGCGGTTCGGAAAGGTTATGAATACCGCGGAGGCAACCCTGAGGTGCTCGGCGATGAAGGCCTTGMGCTGCTCCGAACCACCAACATGCTCTATGACCGCATTCGAGCAGGCAATGTCGAAGCTCTTGTCCGCGAAGGGCAGGCGCTCACCCGGCACGATCTGCTGAAAGGCGACCTTCGGATATGCGGCCACAACAGCCTCGCCGTTGCCAATGCCGGCGCAGGTGATCTGTTCGGGCCACGGATAGTGCTTCTCAAGGAAATTGGCGCCGTCGTTCTCGTCGTCGGAGACTCCGATATCCAGAACACGCGTCTGTGCCGTCGGAGCCAGCTCGCGCATGAACAGGTCGAACATCGACATGCGAGCCTTCTTGAGAAGGTTCATGGCGAAGGATTTGTCGACGYCGTCGCGATAGTAGATCGAGTCGATATTCGCGTCGTTTCCGTCTGATTGATTCACTAAGAGCTCTCCGGCGGCTTTGGATTCAGGGCGACCGGCCGGGCCCGACCGTGGAAGACGAACTTGTCGTAAAGAAAGAAGTTCACGACCAGCCCAACCGCAGCTCCCGCCAGATATGAAGGGATATGGGCAAACGCCGCATCGTAAGGCGCAATCACTGACAGCGCCACCAGGTTGGAACTTGCGCCTGCTGCGCTCGCTCCGAGATAGCGCAGGAATTCTACCGGCGCAGGGTCAGCCCTGCCAGCAGAGAACGTGACCCGGCGGTTCAGGAGCCACGTCACCAGCAATGCGATKAACGATGCAGCGATTCTGGACCAGACATAGTGTACCCCGAGCCCGGACACGAGGGCGAAGAACGCCAGCGCATCGACGAGGAAGCCGACAGCTCCAACTCCCAGGAAGCGCCGAAACGTCTGCAGCAGGGCGGAAGCTCGCGAATGCGGCGCCATGTCTTGTCCGTCTCGAACTAGGCTCGGCTGATCGCCGGGAATCCGAGATAGGCAAGGCGCTTCAACTCACGGCGGCCGCGCGTGACAGTGTCGAGAATGAAGCCGCAGGATAGCGACAGCAGTGACGACAACAT
>NZ_JBFTLD010000403.1:0-3746 GCF_056396265.1 Allobosea sp. 05T422_2
GATCTCCGGCCTTGTCGACAGCCTTCCTCAAGGCGGTCGCGGATGGCTGGAAATGAGGAATTGCCATKACTTTTACGACGCGACCGGAACTCAGGGGCACATTCGGAGCCGTTTCCTCGACGCATTGGCTTGCCTCGACCGTCGGCATGTCCATCCTGGAAAGGGGCCACACCGCCTTTGACGCCGCGGTCGCCACCGGTTTCGTCCTGCAGATCGTCGAGCCCCATCTCAACGGCCCCGCCGGCGAGGTGCCGATCATCGTGACCCCGGCCGGAGCCGATCAGCCGATCGTCATCTGCGGGCAGGGGCCGTCCCCTGCGAAGGCGACCATCAAGCATTTCAAGGATCTCGGCCTCGATATCATTCCGGGCACCGGCCTGCTCGCCGCCTGCATTCCCGGCGCATTCGGCGCCTGGCTGACGCTGCTGCGCGACTACGGCACGGCCGAGCTCGAAGACGTGCTGGCGCCCGCGATCTATTACGCCAGGACCGGCCACCCGCTGGCGCCACGCATCGCCCGGACGATCGCCTCGATGCGCGAGCTCTTCGAGACCCATTGGCCGAGCTCCGCGGAGATTTACCTGCCGGGCGGCGTGGCCCCTCAGTCCGGCAAGCTCTTCCGCAATCCGCAGATCGCGGCGCTCTACCAGCAGATCCTCGACCACGCGAAATCGGCCGGGAATCGCGAGGCACGCATCAATGCGGCGCTCGACTTCTGGTATCGCGGCCCGGTCGCCGAGCGGATCGAGKAATTCTGCGCCACGCAAGAGGTCTGGGACGTCTCGGGCCGCCGCCACAAGGGCCTGATCACCGCCCAGGACATGGCTGACTATCAGCCGCAGATCGAAAAGCCGGTCTCCGTGACCTATGGCGACTGCGAGGTCTTCAAATGTGGGCCGTGGTCGCAGGGACCGGTCMTGCTGCAGATGCTGCAGATCCTCAAGGGCACGGATATCGCCGATCTCGATCCGACAAGCGCCGATTTCGTGCATCTCGTCGTCGAGACGGCCAAGCTCGCGATGGCCGACCGCGATTCCTGGTACGGCGACAGCTCCGATGTACCGATCAAGGCGCTGCTCTCCTCCGGCTATGCCGATATCCGCCGCGCGCTGATCACGGGTAAGGCGTCGATGGACGTCCTCCCCGGCACCCCTGAGGGGCGCAATCCCAATCTGCCGCCGCTGCGCACGGTTGGCACCATTGCACAGCCCGGCCTTGGCGGCGGCGAGCCGACGGTCGCCCGCGAAGCCAAATTGCCGAATGACAGGCAGGGCGAACCGGCACTGACCCGCGAAGGCGCCCAGCGCGGCGACACCGTGCAGGTCAGCGCCGTCGACCGCTGGGGCAATATGGTGTCGGCGACGCCGTCCGGCGGCTGGTTCCAGTCGAGCCCGGTCATTCCCGGTCTCGGCTTCAGCCTGACGACCCGCGCGCAGATGTTCTGGCTCGAAGAGGGCCTGAACTCCACGCTCGCGCCGTCGAAGCGGCCGCGCACGACGCTGACGCCGTCGACCGTCTATCGTGACGGCCAGCCCTACATGGCCTTCGGCACGCCGGGCGGCGACCAGCAGGATCAATGGCAGCTGATCATGCTGCTGCGCCATCTCCACAAGGGCATGAACCTKCAGGAAGCGATCGACGCCCCGTCCTTCCATACCGACCATCTAGCGAGCTCCTTCTGGCCGCGCGAGATCAGCTTCGGCGCGGTCACGCTCGAAGACCGCTTCCCGCAGGCGGTCCGCGACGATCTGGCGGCGCGGGGCCACAAGATCACCGTCGGCGACGCCTGGTCCGAAGGACGCCTCTCGGCGGTCGCCCGCGAGATGGATGGCGATGTGCAGCTGGTGAAGGCCGGCGCCAACCCGCGCGGCGTCCAGGGTTATGCGGTCGCCCGCTGATCCCGACCCGCTGACCCCAATGAGACAAGCATTCCGGAACAGGAGAGGGGACTATCGATGAAACCGACTTATCTTGCACTCGCAGCCAGCCTGACGCTCGGCGCCATGGCCGTGACGGTGGCGCCCGCCGCCGCCCAGACCGTTCTCAAGATCGGCCTGCAGGACGATCCTGATACGCTCGACCCCGTGTCCAACTGGAGCTTCGTCGGCCGCCACGTGCTGCAGTCGCTCTGCGACAAGATCGTCGACATCGACCAGAACGGCAAAATCATCCCGATGCTGGCGGCCAGCTGGGAATGGAGCGCAGACAGCACCGTGCTGACCCTGACGCTGCGCAGCGATGCCGTCTTCCACGACGGGACCAAGGTCGACGCCGCGGCGATCAAGTACAATCTGGAGCGCGCGCTCACCTCGGGKATCTCGCGGCGCAAGGCTGAGATCAGCGCGATCAAGAGCGTCGAAGCCGTCGATCCGACCACCGTCAAGATCAGCCTCAAGGAGCCTTCGGTTCCGCTGCTCGCCGCGCTCAGCGACCGCGCCGGCATGATCATCAGCCCGGCGGCTGGTGCAAAGCTCGGCGACAAGTTCACCGATGCGCCGGTCTGCTCCGGTCCCTACAAATTCCTCGAGCGCGTGGTCCAGGACCGCATCGTCCTCGAGAAATTCCCGCAATATTACGATGCGGCGAAGTACAAGTTCGATCGCCTGATCTATCGCGGCATGCCGGATTCCAACGTCCGCCTGCTGAACCTGCGCTCGGGCCAGCTCGACCTGATCGAGCGTCTGGCAGCGACCGACGTGGACGCCGTCAAGGCCGACAAGGCGCTCGCCGTCGATCCCGTCGTCGGCCTTGGCTATTACGGCATCACCTTCAGCATCGGTGGCGATGGCGCCAATCTCGATGCCGGCAAGAAGGCCGCGATCCGCGAAGCCTTCAGCCTCGCGATCGATCGTCAGGCCATCAGCAATGTCGTCTTCGACGGCCAGGCCAGCATCGGCAACCAGCCGTTCCCGCCGTCGAGCCCGTTCTACGACAAGAGCTTCCCGGTTCCGGCCCGTGACCTCGACGCCGCCAAGAAGAAGATGGCCGAGGCCGGTGTGAAGTCGGTCAATCTGGAACTGCTCGTTCCCACCGATGCCGAGCGCCAGCAGGTCGCCCAGCTCATCCAGGCGATGGTCCAGGACATCGGCATCAAGGTCTCGATCAAGCCGACCGAACTGATGACGCTGCTCGACGTCGCCCGTCAGGGCAAGTTCCAGTCGCATCTCGTCGGCTGGAGCGGCCGCGTCGATCCCGACCTGAACGTCACCCCGATGCTCTCCTGCGGCGCCGCGACGAACGACGCCAAGTATTGCAACGAGGCGCTCGACGCGATCCTCGCCAAGGCCCGCTCGCTCGGGGACCCCGCCGCGCGCCAGGCCGAATACGCCAAGGCGGTCGCGATCCTGCTCAAGGACCTGCCGATCGTCTATCTCTACCACTCGCAGTGGATCTTCGCGCACAGCTCCAAGATCACCGGCCTCAAGCCCGCTCCGGATGGCATCATCCGCCTGGCTGACGTCAGCCGCAAGAACTGAGCCGGCACCCAGGAACCAAGAACTGAACCGGTACCAAGGACGCGATGAGCACCCCACTCCGATCCGTTCGGGCTGATGACGCATCCGCGTCCGTCCTCGACGTCAACAACCTGCGTGTCGCCTTCGAAGGCGACACGCGCACCGTGACTGCGGTCGACGGCGTCAGCTTCTCGGTCCGGAAGGGGCGCACGCTGGCGATCGTCGGCGAATCCGGCAGCGGCAAGAGCGTGACCTCGCTCGCCGTGATGCGGCTTCTGCCCGAGCACAGCG